>JBIIOL010000006.1:0-21235 GCA_044336965.1 Pirellulales bacterium
GCTGGCCAGAAGATGAAGGTGATCGCCATCACCGGCACCAGCGGCAAAACGACCACCGCGTGGCTGGCCGCTTCCGTCCTGTCCGAGGCGGGCCTGCGGGTGGGAGTGCTCTCCGACCTCGGCTGTTTGGCCGCCGACGATGCCGAGCCGGTGGCAGCCGACCTTTCCCGCCCCGATGTGCTCGCCGACTGGCTGCGTCGCCTGCACGAGGACGGCTGCACGCACGCTGTGGTCGAGGTGTCGAGCAGCATGCTTGCAGCCCACTGTCTGGCGGGCGTCGCCTGCGATACGGTCGTGGTCACGAACCTCGGCTCGGCGCATCTCGACATCCACGGCACGCCTGCGGCCTACCACGCCGTCAAGTCGCGGATTCTCGACTGCCTCAGCCCAGCCGGGTGCCTTGTCGCCATGTCTGACGACGACCGCATCGGTCGGCTGATCGAGCGGCTGGCGGCAGCCGAAGGCGATCATCGTGTGATCACCGCCGGGCTCAGCGGCTCTGCCGATGTGACTGCCAGTCCCGTCGAGCGAACGCTCCTCGGCCAGACGTTTCTCGTGCAGGCGGGCGGCCATGCGATGCCGGTGGCGGTGTCCACGCCGGTGGCCTCATTCGTTCGCGACAGCCTTCTGGCTGTGGCGATCGGCCTCCGCTATCGGGTGCCACTGGAACGGATTGTGCGTGGCATCGAGGCCTGCGGTAGCGTGTCGGGGCGTCTGGAGCGGATCGACCGCGGCCAGAGCCACGCCGCCTTCGTCGATCACCCCACCAGTGGCCATGCGTTGGCCGCCACGCTTGCCGGGCTCCGCCGGTTGACCCGTGGCCGGCTGGTGGTGCTGGCGGAAACGGCCTGTGCCGAGCGGCTCGTGGCCGATGCCTGCGAAGCGGTCGGCACCGAACGCTCTTTCAGCGGTCGTCATGACGACGAGCAGGATAATGCGCGTATGGCCGCCATCTTCAATCGCAGGACGATGCGGTGGGCCGATGACTGTCTTGTCGTTTCCGGCACGCTCATGGACGACGTCGGCAGAGCCGCCGACGTGATGGCCTACGCGAGGATCGACCGGCTGCTGTCCTCATTGGGCGACCAGGACTGCCTGCTCGTGCTCGGCGACGTGGAGGGCCGCTCCCACAACCCCATCGATCCCGACGGCGACCCGCTCCCGCTGGCGGCGGTGGTCGATGGCTGGCTGCAGTTGGCCTACGTTCCGCAGCCATTCGACTCGCAGCGGCGGGCCGCCTGAGGGCCCGATTCCGGCCGGATGGACGCCGCCAAGCCGCTTGAGGCACAATACTGCCTCCGGGATCCGGTGAGGGTTCCGGTCTGAACGACCATCTTCAGGTGATTGTCATGAAGTCTCTGCACACAGGCACGGCAGTTGATTCCGCGCCATCAGACGCACACTCGGGCGGCACGCCCTTCGATGATCTGGGGCTGGCGGTTTCCTGCCGCGAGCCGCTGTCGCACCACACCTGGCTGGGGATCGGGGGCGAGGCTGGCTATTTCTGCGAGCCTGTGGATGCGGAGGCGCTCTCCCGGCTCGTCGCGCGATGCCAGCGTGAGCGGGTGCCATTCCGTGTGGTCGGCGGAGGCTCCAACATTCTCGTGCCATCGGCTGGTTTTTCCGGCATGGTCATACGTCTCTCGGCACCGGCATTCTGCGGCATCACGGTGGAGCGGCCGATGCTCCGCGCGGGCGCCGGGGCGAAACTCGTGCACGTCGTGTCTGCGGCCGTGCAGGCCGGGCTCTCCGGTCTCGAGACGCTCGTGGGGATTCCGGGCACGGTTGGCGGAGCGCTCGTCGGCAATGCCGGTGGCCATGGCGGCGACATCGGCGAATGCGTCCGTGAGGTGACCGTGATGCTGCCCGACGGCACGATCGAGACCCGCACGGGCTCAAAGCTCGCCTTTGAGTCGCGGTGGAGTAACCTCGACGATTGCATCGTGATCGGCTGCCGGCTCGAACTCGACGAGGAAGACCCGGAGCGGCTCACCAAGCGGATGCAGAAGCAGTGGATCGTGGCGCGGGCCGAGCAGCCCTCCGGAACGCGGACGGTAGCGATGATGTTCAAGGATCCCCACGGCAGCACCGCGGAGTCGCTCGTGGTGCAGGCTGGTGGCCGCGACCTGCGGGTTGGCGAGGCTTCGGTCTACGCGGCCCATGCCAACTACGTGGTCGCGTCGTCCAACTGCCCGAGCAACGATGTGCGGGAGTTGATCGAGCTGGTGCGGGCGAAGGTACGTGAACGGCTGGGTGTTGAACTCACACCCCAGATCGAAGTCTGGTGAAAGGGGCGATAGCATGGTTGCCCCTTCGCGTCGCGGCCGACCGTCCCCAGTCGAAGAGTCGGAAAGTGGTGGCACTGCGGAGTTTCTGTCCGAGCATCGGGCAGGACTCGGTGCGGTCGCGGTGGTGCTCGCGGCGGCGGTCGCCGGCTGGGTGACCTGGTCGAGGGTGTCGGAATCGGCCCGCGCGCATCCCGATGCGATCCTGATGCCCGACGCGGTCGAACTGCGGGGCGTGGCACCCTGGGTGCGGTCCGACCTCAAGGCGGAGGCCATCCGCAACGCGAGCCTCGACGGAGGCCTGCCGCTCGACGATCCGGAGCTGTCGCGCCGGCTGGCGCGGGCCTTCGAGATGCATCCCTGGGTGAAGCTGGTCGTGGACGTGAGCCTTCGGCATCCCGCCGCCGCCACGGTGGAGGTGCTTTGCCGTGCGCCGGTGGCGATGGTGGGGGTGAAGGGTGGTCTCTTGGCCGTCGACGCCGAGGGCGTCGTGCTACCGAGCGCCGACTTCACAGCCGAATCCGCCTCTCTCTATCCAAGGATCTCGGGCGTCGAGTCGAGCCCGCAGGGCCCCGAGGGCTCGGCGTGGGGCGATCCGGTTGTGGAAGAGGGAGCGGCATTGGCGCTTGCCGTCGGCCCCGAATGGAAGCAACTGGAGCTCACGGAATGTCGGCCTGTAGGACGGCCAGGATTCCGCCGGTGGGAGCTCGTGGGCCCGCCGCCGCGGACGATCCTGTTTGGGTCGGCACCGGGCCGCGAGGCACCGGGCGAGCCCCTGGCTGCGGCGAAAATCGCCAGGCTCCGGGCGCTCGAAGCTGATCCTGCGGCGGCCGAAGCGACGAGCCCGCTTGATCTCACGCTGGAGACGGGCGACGCCGCCGCGGCACCGATCCCATCAATTCCGTCGCCGTGATCAAGCCCGGTCTGAAGCCCGGTCGGTGAGCACGAGCTTACGGACGGCCTGAAACTGCGGGTGTTCGGCCGAGCGGCACCACTCGAAGAGGGCGGCCTCGGCGGTCGTGAGCAGCGCGCCGGAAGATTCCAGTCGCCGCAGGGCGATCTCGTGGTCAATCGCATGGCGGGAGGCGACGGCATCGACGGCGATGAACACGGTCAGCCCCCGGGTGAGCAGGTCGAGGGCGGTCTGCTCGATGCAGACGTGGGTCTCGAGGCCGCAGAGGAGGACCGATTCGATGTCGGCCGCGAGTGTCGCCGTGAAGGCGTCGCTGCCGCAGCAGCTGAAGGCCATCTTGGTCAGCGCCGGCGGCAGCTTCGCGGCGAGATCGGGAGGCGTGGGCCCGAGCCCTTTCGGATACTGCTCGGTGAGCACGCTGCGGACGCCGAGGAGCGTCGCTGCGTCGGCGAGCCTGCCGGCCCTAGAGACCACCTGCGGGCCCGTGGGAATCGCCGGGAGCAGACGTTCCTGGATGTCGACGACGCAGAGCAGAGACGTGGGCGCAGACAGTCGCATGAGATCCTCACGGTGTGGTGGCGACATCATAAATCGGTCAGCGTGAAGGCTCCACGCGGGATGAATTGGAATGTGCGGGCGGTTTCGGAATCGATGCTGATCGTGATGTCGAGCCGGTCGATAGGCAGGGCTTCGGCAGCCCGCGAGGGCCATTCGACGAACACCCAGCACCGCCCGGCGGTCGCATCCTCCCAGCCGATCTCTGCGAGGTCGCCGGCACCGGACAGGCGATAGAGATCGGCGTGCACGAGATGCGTTGGTGCCTCCGGGCTCGGTTGGTCGCTGGTTGCCGGCACGTCGTGAACATGGATCAGTCCGAACGTCGGGCTCACCACTTCAGTCGGGTCGATGCCGATGGCCGCAGCCGCGGCCTTTACAAAAGTCGTCTTGCCTGCGCCGAGATCGCCCTCGATCGCGACAAACGCCCGCGATGGCAGCGCCGCCACCAGCCGCCGGGCCAGCGGCGCGAGGGCGGCCTCGTCTGGCACGGTCACGCTCGGCGCAGGCGTGATCGTCGGTGGCACGTCGCCGTCAGCTGTCGAAGGCATGGACGTAGCCCCTTGGTGGGAGTGCGGTGCGTGTGCCGTGGGAATCCTCGGCGATGAGCCCCGGCTCGGCTGTCACCTCGCCGATGATCGTGATCGGCAGATCGAGCGGAGCCTGGCCTGCTGCCGCCACGAGGGCATGCGCCGCGTCGGGCGGCATGGCGAGAATGAGCTCAAAATCCTCGCCGTCGGAGAGGGCATGGTCGAGCGGCGTCTTGCCGTCTCCCGGCAGAAGACTCATCCGGCGGGCGTCGGCGTGGACCGGCACTGAAGCCATCCGCACGACAGCGCCGGTCGCGCTTGCCTGCATCATCCGCGAGAGATCGAGCGAGAGGCCGTCGCTGACGTCAATCGCCGCATGCACCTCGAAACGGCTTTCAATAAACAGCGATTCGCGGCACCGCGGCTGCACGGCGAGATGGCGGCCCAGCAGGCTGCCGCCGCAGGCCCCCGTGACCACGAGCAGGTCGCCGGGCTTCGCGCCGTCACGCCGCCATGCCCGGCCGGGCGGCACGCTGCCGATCGCCGTCACGCTCACGACGAGCGGCCCATCCCAGGAGTTGGTATCGCCGCCGGCCAGCGTGCAGCCATGTTCGGCGGTGATCGACTGGATGCCTTCGAGCAAGCCGTGGGCGATCGCGTCGCCGCCGGCTCGTGGCAGGCAGACGGCCACGAATACCGCCTCGGGCCGCGATCCCATCGCTGCCAGATCGCTCAGGCTCACGGCGACGGCCTTGTGGCCGACCGCCCGCGGCGGGCAGTCGGGGCCGAGAATAAAGTCGACGCCCTCGGTGAGCATGTCGACGGTGACGACCGTCCGCCGCATCGCCGGCGGCCGTAGCACGGCGGCATCATCGCCGGGAGGCACCTCCAGCCGCGGGTCGGCGGGGATGCGGTCGAGCAGCCAGGTGACGAAGTCGGTTTCCACGGAAAACATTCTATATGGAGGCGGAGAAAGGTCATGGCTGGCCCTCGCCATGGGGCTCCCGACAGCCCGCATTCCCTTGCTTTTGCTGCGAGCTTCGATGCTCTCCACCATCAGATCGCCAGGCTGGCGTAGGCGAGCAGCGAGGATGCCGCGACGATCGCTGCCTGCCAGGCAAAGTGGGCAGCAGGGGCGACGTGTGCGACGCGGCGGCGGCTCCATGAGCCGGCCACGACCACGAGCGCGAGGATCGCGGCAGCGACTACGAACTCCACGGCGAGGACTCGGACGGTGGCCTGTTGCAGGATGCGGATGACCATGAACGCGGCGACGATCGCAGCCCCACCGAGCGGCCCCAGCCATGCCGCACGCTGCGTGGCCCGCTGCGAATCCCGCAGTACCACACAGCTCGCCAGGTACATCGTGTAGGGAAAGAACAGCTCGCGATTCCCGGTGGCATGGGAGAGGGCGAGCCACGCGAGGCTGGGCACGACGAGGGCCAGCGACTCGATACGGACACCACCGAGAGTCTGTGCGACGACGGCGATCGCTCCAATCACCGTCCACGGCGGGCCACCACAAATCTGGGTGACCGCCAGGAAAAGCAGTTCGACGATGATGAAGATCAGGTGTGACATCAGCTCGTGCGACAGAGGCTGCTACCGCTGATAGGCCGGCAGGTAGTGCATGTAGACCTCCAGCGTGATCGCGGCCATCGCCGTTGAATAGCATTTCGCGGGGCCATTGAGCCGCTCCTCGCCCCAGCCCGGCCAGCTGCCATCGGCGTTCTGCGTCTCGAGCAGCTGGCTGCGCACCCGCGGGTGCCACTTTGCCCACTGCTCCTCACCGGCCTGGAAGTGGGCCTGCATCGCGTAGTAGTTCATGTAGTGGAAGTAGGCATCCATCTGCGGCTTGTAGTCGTGGGCCTGCAGCGATTCGAGCGACAGCTTCACGTCGGGATCGTCGAAGCCGCCGAGCAGTTGCAGGCAGAGGGCGCCGGCGGCCGACTGCGCGTCCTTCACGCCCTGGCCGGGCTGGTAGGCGAAGCCGCCCTTCGGCTTCGCGCACTTCTTCACGTAGATCCGCGCCTGTTCGAGCGTCTTCTGCGGCACCCGCAGCCGCGCGTTCTGTGCGGCCCGAAGCGCCACCACCTGCATCACCGTCACGCTCAGGTCGGCATCGCGGGGCTGCGGCTGGTACCGCCAGCCACCCTCCTTGTTCTGCGCGGCCACGATCACGTCGACCGCCTGCTGGCAGGTCTCCCGCAGGCCTTCCTTGCTCGTCCAACCCGATGCCTCGATCAACGCCAGCGTGGCCAACGCATGTTCGTACATCGGACCGTGCGAATTGCCCCCCTTGCGGACGAGCAGCCCCGTTTTCTGCCGGGCGTCGAGCAGGCCATCGATGGCACGGCCCACGGTCTCGCGATAGGGGCCCCGGTCGGGCACATGGCCGCGGCCCATGAAGGCGAGCAGACAGAGGCTGTCGACACCCGTGTTGGGCTGCGGCGAGACCGCCTGCGGCCATGATCCATCGGGCTTCTGGTGCGTGGCGAGGTATTCGAGCGCCCGGTCGACTGCGGCCTCGATGCGGATCAGTTCCCGCGTGTCGGCGTCTGGCACGTCGGCATCAGCCGGGCCGAGGCACGAGCAGCAGGCGACCGCGGCGAAGACCGCGCGGAGACCGCCCGACACAAGGCCGTTGGCACGTCGAGAACGAAGATGTGTCGGCATGAGCGGGATCTGCATGTGAGGCGTGTTCATACGAAAAGTTCCCGGCGGCTGTCCCGCCATCAGCTCGACCCTGAAAGCCTTCTGATTCCGACATCGAGGCAGTAGAGGCCCACCAGCAGCAGAAGCACCGGCCAGGTGTCCCAGATATCGTCCTCGAGTGAGGTGCGGGCCTCGACCGCCGTCTTCGTGAGCTTGTAGGGGATCGTGGAGAAGTCGGCCACCTCGATCACCGCACCGCCCGACAGATCGGCCAGCGAGCGGAGGGCCTCGCGATCGACGCCGGCCTGCGCCCGCTCGCGCGACGGCTCCGTCACGACGCACTCTGCCGACAAGCCGTCCGACAGCCCGGCCCCGCCGGCCGCGTGCCGCACGTCATGGCGGCCGGCTGCGTCGGGCGTGAACGTGCCGGCGTAGCGCCCGGGCCGTCCCGCGGGCCGCAGTTCGAGCATGGTTGTCGTGGCTGCACCTGGAGGCGTGAGTGCGACCTTCTGCAGCGACGCCTCGACCGGCTTCTTCGATTCGTCCACAAGGTTGAGTTCGACCAGCACCGGCGAGTCGGGCTCGCAGCGGCCCGGGGTGACGACCAGCCAATTCGCGTCGGGGGGATGATCGTCGCGTCTCGCGGCGCTCCGCAGTGCCTGTCCCCAGAACCGCCAGAACATCGAGTCGCCCACGTTGCGACGCCAGCGGAAGGTCTCGTCGGTGCCGATCCAGACCACGCGGCCGTTGCCCACTGGCGCCTCCGCCACCAGCACGATCGTGCCGCGACTGGCCGGCGCATCCACCTCGGCCAGCACGGTGGCGGCCGGCTTCGGGCCCGTGGCCGCGGCAGCCCGGAAGAAGTGGGGCATCTCGCCCCACTTCGACCGGTTGCGGGCGGCGTCGCCGCTGAGCGCGAAGGCCGGATGCATGGCGCCGCGGGCGGTCACCTGCATCCGCAGCGGCTTGAATGCCGCGGCTTCGACGGTGGCCGTGCCGTCACCCGCCGCCTGATCGATCGTCACCGGAAACAGCTCCGCCAGCGGGGAGTCGGCATACGCACGCGGCAGGTGCTCGCCGCCCGGCTGCAGCACGAGCCCCACGCCACGGCGGGACACCGCCTCGACCAGGGCCTTCTGCCTGGCAACGTCGAGGATGGCTGCGGGCACGTCGCCGAGCACGATCAGGTCGTAGGCGGCCCACTCCTCCACGTCGCGGGGTAGCTTCGCACTGGCGTCTCCGTCGGCTGCTGCGGCTTCTGCGGCAGTGGCGTCGGCTGAGGCGAAAGCGCTGGTCAGCAGGACCGTCGGCTCGAAGCCGGTATCGCGGCGGATGGCATGGTCGATGAACCGCAGATCCCAGCGGGCCGCATGATCAACGACCAGCACCTTCGACCGGCGGTCCGAGACAGCGATCCATGTCTCCACGAGGTTGTTTTCCCGGACGGCCTCCTCGGCCTCCGGCGGCACGGCCACGGTCAGCAGGCTGGTGCCTGCCTCCTTCGCGTGCCACTGAAAGACCACCTGCTGCCGCCCGTCCTTGAGCTTGATCCGGCGCGACTCGAGCACCTCGCCATCGGCTGACCGCAACTCCACCGACACCTCGCGGCCAGCCAGACCCGACGACTGCAGTGTGGCGTTGATCGAGACGGTGTCGTTCAGGGCGACGACCGGAGCAGCCAACACGTCGGTGACGGCCAGGTCGATGGGCGCATCGATCGAGCCGACCGGTACCGCGATCACTGGGGCCCGTGGCTGGCCACCCGATGCCTCCGCCGCCCGCCGCACCGCATCGAGCGGATCGATGCCTACCGTGGAACGGCCATCGGTGATGAGCACGATGCCGGCGAGCCCGCGGCCCGACGCATCGTCCATCGCCATCTCCACTGCCGCACCGAGCGCCGTGTCGAACGGGTCGAGCGGCGGCTGCGGCGTTGCATCGCCAGCCGGCTTGACGGCGTCAGCCAACCGCCGCACCCGACGGGCCACCTCGTATCGCCGAACGTCGAACTGGTCGCCGAGTTGCCGCAGCGTGGTGTCGGCCTGCGCGGCGAGCACGGCACGTGCGAGTTCAGCACGCGACCAGCGGCCGACCTTTTCCACGGTCGCCACGGCTGCGGCCTCGTCGTCCGCTGCCGGTGGCTCGAGCCCTGCGGCCGTGGCCACGCCGTCGATCGTGGCAGCCGGCAGGCGACCAACGGGCAGTTGCATGCTGTCGGATGTGTCGACGACGAGCGCCACCACGGCCTTTTCCTCGACCCGTTCATCCAGTCGCAGTGACGGGCCTGCCAGCACGAAGACGAGCAGGGCCAGCACGGCGATCCGGCAGGCGTTGAGGGCATGCCGCTGCCGCCGAGAGAGCCACGGCATCCGCTCGCGGTGGCGGCGGGCGATCCACCAGCCGGCCGGCACGAGGAGCAGGAGCCCGATGATGAGCAGATCGGGACGTGCCCAGTGCCACTCCACACGGTCGATCCTCGCAGCGAGCTCGTGGCCTACGCCGCAGGATCGGGCGAGCCATGCGAGCATGGTGCTGAGCGTGGAATGCGCTTGGTTCAACTGTGCTGGGGTCATTGCGGAATGTCCCTCCCCAGCTGGCGGAAGTAGGTGTCGATCACGTCCTGATAAGCAGCGGGGCCGCGTTGCCGCATGCCCTCGAGCAGCGGGTCACGGACCCGGGGCGGCAGCTTGTAGATGGCGGCCCGTCGGCTCGCGTCGAGCCCGCGGAGCGGATCGGCCACCTCCGCCTGACCGGCGACCGCGCCACCATCGGTCAGCTCGGCCGTCGGCTCGCCTGGCTTTTGCATGTCTGACGGTTCGCCCGGCATCTGACCCTGGCCCGGCTCCGACTGCGGCGGCTGCCCCTTGTTTGCGACCGCCTGCTGCGCCGCCTCGCGTGCCGCCCGTTCCTCGAGCCGCCGAGCCCGCTCGGCCATCCCGAGCGCCTCTTGCACCGCGGTGCTATCCAGCATCGACTCGACTGCATCGGCCGAAGACTCCGCAGCCATCTGGGAGGGGGCGGCGCTCGGATTGTCCGGCCTCGCCGCGGGTGCAGCCGGCGTGTCTGCGGGCTGCGCCGCCCGCTGCGGAGAGACAGGCTTGCGGCCCGCGAGCTGTGCGGCCAACTCCGCTGCCTCGCGGCCCGCCTCCGCCGCAGCCTCCGCCGCAGCCTCCGCCGCAGCCTCCGCCGCAGCCTTGATGGCATCCGTCGACGGCTTCTTGCCTGCGGGGCTCTGCGGGCCCGCGTCTGGTGGTGCGCCTTCTGCGGCAACGCTGTCGTTGGCAGGGGACTGCTCGCTGTCGTTGGCGGTGTCGTTTGCCGCCGCGGGTTCCTTCATCGCAGCGGCGTCGTTCTTGGGCTCGTCCTTTGCCGCTCCCAGAATCTCCTGCACCTGTTCCACCTGCTTGCGAACGGCCTCGGGGGCCGCAGGCTGCTTGGGCAGGGCGGCGAGCGACTGGCTGCGGCGATCGAGATCCTTGGAGAGCGTCTCCAGACGCTTCGCGGCCCCGGCCGCATTGAGCCGTTGCTCGACGTCCTTGAGCGCCTCTTCAAGCCGCTGGGCCTGCTCCGCCACGGCTACCTGCGGGGGTGCGTCGGCCATCCGGTCGAGCTTGGAGGCGTCGCCCTTGAAGGACTCGTTGCGAGCAAGCGAATCTTTGAGCGCCTCCGCCTCGGCCGCGAGCTTTGCCAGTTGCTCCTTCTGTGCCTGTGGCACGAGCGGGCTCTGGGCCGCCTGATCGGCGGCCTGCGCAACGGACTTCGCCACCTGCGCGGCCTCGCGACTGCGTTGCTCGAGCGCTGCATCGACGGCAGCGAAATCGTTCTTGCGCGGCTGCTCGAGCGACCGGGCGGCCTCGTCCGCAGTCTTCTGCGCCTCGGCCGTCTTCTCCTTCGCCGCTGCCGTGAGATCGGGGTCGGGCTCGGGCTTGGGCTGATTGTCGGGCGGAGCACCCTCCTTGGTTTGTTGCTGGGCTTGTTGCTGCGCCTCCTCCGCCGCGTCGATGGCCGCGAGCGGCTCTTCGCCCACCGCTTGCATCACAGCTGCGCGTTTCTCATCGAGCGTGGTGGCCTGCTGCTCGGCGGCCCGGGCGGCCTGCTCCGCTTCGCGGCGGGCCTGTTCGAGCGCCGGCACCTGCGTGCGGGCCAGCGCCATCTCCGGAGGCAGCACGACCGTGACCTGAAACACCTTCGACTCGGTCTGCTGTCCCTTGGTGTCAAAAACGATGAGGCTCCAGGCGGCAGACTTGCCAGGTGCAAGTCCAAGCTGCTCCATCGTCAGCACGGAAGCAACCGTTGCCTGCGTGTCGGGCGGACGGTCAGCGAGCGTGACCCCAGCCAGCGGCACCGGGTCGGCGAGGTGCCGGGCATCTGGGCCGATTCGCACGAGGATTCGATCGAGCCCCCAGTCGTCAAAGGCCTGGCCCCGAATCTCCACGTCGTCGGCCACCTGCAGTGTGAGCGTGGGCGAAGGTTCGTCGATGACGATGGATGGCGGACGGTCGGTTGTAGGCGCGATTTCGACGGCTGGCATCGGCAGGCTCGCATGGCCCGCCCCGCTACGGAATCCGATTGACGCCCAGACCGGCTTCTCGACCGGCACGCCGCCGATCCAGGTCTGCGCTGGGCCGCCCGCCGCGTGGGCCTCGCTCCGCCTTGCCGGAAGTTCTCCGACCGGCCGATCGACGGGCTGCTGCACCGACTGCGTGGTGCGATCCACCCAACCGGGGCGATCGAGCAGCAGGCGGCCGCGGTCGACGCTGAACGTCACCCCGGTCACCGGACGGCCTACGAGCTGCGGCAGTGACTTGAGCGGCGCCATCAGCCGGACCCATTCCCCGGGAGGCGGCAGTGGGCCGGCGACGACGCGGAGAACGCCCTTTGCAGGTGGCACGGCGTCGGCCTCTCCCCAGACCAGTTCGATCCGGGTCTTCTCCTGATCGAGGAGCATGGCAAGGTGCGTGGGCGGATCGGCGGGGTCGAGCCGTGCCATCAGCATGACGGCACGCTGCGGAACGAGATCCTGTGGCAGCACGAGCGGCTCGAGTCGCGTCTTCATTCCGAAGGGGCGGCCATCGAAGCCGAACGTAAAGCTGCGGAGCCCGCCGGCTGCGTGCGTGGTGGTCCACTTCCAGGGCGTGTCGCTGACGGCGTCTCGCGGCAGATCGTCCTCGAACCAGACCCGCTCGTCGAACCGCTCCACATCGCGGCTCTCCATGGTCCGTTCCGAAAGCTGAAGGCTGCCCTCCACGGCATCGACGGAGACCTCCGCAACGAACTCCACCGTCGAAGTCTCCGGTGCCTCGATGCGGCGGGCGTCGTCGGCCACCGGCAGCGGGCTGTCGATCCGCATGTAGTCGGGCAGCCGAATCTGTCGTGTCAGCCCCGTGATTTCAGGCCGGCGCAGCAGCGTGATGGCATGCGTCTTCGTCCAGGTGCCACCACCCTCGAGCCGATAGGTCGCGGTGTGATCGAGGCCGTCGAGCGCGGCGATGAACGTGTCGGCGGCGGTCCGCCGCATTGGGTGGCGATGCGGCGGACCGGCCGCATCGAAGATCACGAGGTCGACCTCGTCGACGCTGCTGCGGACCAGGTGGCCCTCGATCTCGAGAGGTTCGCCTTCCAGAGCCTCGATGTCGCCCGGGGAACGCAGTTGCAGCCACGTGGCCGGGGGAATGTCGGCTGTCGGATGCAGGAACCGATCGAGCGTGATGGTGAGCCGCTCACCGAGCACGAGCCAGAGCGACGCGACCATCGTCACGGCGCCGGCCGCGAGGGCCGCATTGCGGGCGAGTGCCTGCCACCGCACGACTCGCGACGGACGGAAGCCCGAGAGCTGCGCCTGCGTCTGTTCGAGGAGCCGCTCGACCATGTCGGGCTCGAGCTTCCGCCCGACATGACCGCCCCGGGCCAGGTCGACGACGGTCAGCAGCCGATTGTGGATGCCGCCGAGCGCCTTTTCGATCCGTAGGCTCACCGTGTCGAGGAGCGGTCGCCGCACCGCCGGCAGCAGCACGAACGCGGCGCCGGCCGCCGCCACCACGGCCCACCAGGAGCACACCGCCGCGACACGCAACGGCACCGAAAGCGGCGCGGCCAGATCGAGCAGCACGCCCGCCACGACCCACACGATCGCGGCCGCGACTGCGAGCAGCAGCCCCGCGGCCAGCGCCACGGCGACCATCCGCAACCGCACGCGGGCGACGACCGATGCGATCCGGTCGGCTCTCGATTCCCAATTTCCGCTTGCCATGTGTGGTGACCCAGCTGTGGTGATTCAGGTGTCGTGATGCAGGTGTCGTGATGCAGGAGGATGATCAGCGTCGTGCCGTCATTGAAAAAACCAAACAGGGGGTGTCATCCGGCTGCGTGTGTTTCCGCGGCGTTGCCCACCGCGCGGCCGAGCCAGTCGTTGAGCCTGGCCCGCCACCCACGCGGCGTCTCGGTCGTGCCCGCCGGCGCCGGCGGCCGCAGCGTGCTCAGGAGAAACTCCAGCACAAAGAGGCCAAACACTGCGGCGATCATCCAGCGCCAGATCTCACGACGGCCGGTGAGCTGTGTGTGCAGCGTCGGGTCCTCCGCCGTGCCGGCGAGCCGCGTGGCCGCATGGGGGGCGAACGTGGCCGTCACCTCGGCCGGGGCGAGCGACTCGAGGGCCGCCGTTTCGACATCGCAGTTGACCGCCATGCCGAGCCGCAACGGCGCAGCGGTCTGGCCGGCTGGTGGCTCGATGTCGAACTCGTAAAAGCCGACCGTGCGGGTGTCATCGAGCGCCCCCGTCACGCCGTCATCGCCGGCCACCATGTCGATGGCCCGCCGGCCGCCAGCGGGAGAGGTCGCCTGGACGACTGCCCGCCGCCACGCGTCCTGCAGCCGCACCGGCGCCGGATCGTAGGGATGCACGCTCTCGGCCGCCATCGCGGGTGGCTCCGGGCGGACATATTGGACGGCCCGCAGCATCAGCGGGACGAACGCCGGGTGCACCGGAAGATTGGACCAGTCGGGTGTGACGGCCAGTCCCGACACGATCACGCGGCCGCGTCCAAGCCGCGCCTCCACGAGAAGTGGCGTCTGGTCGTCGAGCCGCGCGAGCACGACAGGGCGGCTCACCTGCCGCTCGGGTGCGGTGACGTCGACGGCCGCATGGCGAAAGATCTGAAGCGTGTCGAAGACCGATCCGCGGCTGGTGGCATTGCCGCCGGCGGCCGCTTCTTGAGCCGGACGGAATGCCGCGAAGACCGGATGCGAATAGTCGATCGACCCGAGCCCGTGGCTGACGGTTTCGTCGGTCGGGTCGCCGACCGGCTCACCCAGGCTGATGGTGAGCCCCCCGCGAGGGTCGGCGCCACTGGCAAAGTCCGCCAGCTTTTGTGGGCTGCGGATATGCGATCCCGCCAGCACCAGGAGGCCCGCTCCCGCCTCGACGCGACTCCGGAGCCAGCGTTGCCGGCCACCGTCGATCCGCGTGTCGGCCAGCACGATCACGTCGGCCGCCTTCACCTGACGCTCGTCGAAGGCGTTGGCCCGCGTCACTACCACGTCGAGGCTGCCGGCGATGTCGGAGCGGCCTGGCGTGTCGTTCGCAGCCCGTCGAGTCGCGGCTACCGACTCGCGCGGGCTGTCGAGTGCTGCGCGAAGAAACAGGCCTGGATCGTAGATCGGCTCGACGCCGGCCGGTGCGATGACCAGCACGCCGAGCCTCGGCTCGACATTGAGCACGAAGAGCAGGGAGTCGTCCTCGGGGAACGAGTCGGCGGGCAGTGAGACGCGGCCGCGGAGCACGCCCGGCCGGGGCGGATGAATCGCCACCGTGCAGGTGGTGACGCGGCCCGGTGTGACCAAGACTGGCACCTGTGCCACGATCTCATCGTCGAGTTCCACTGTGGCTTTCGTCTCCGTGGCGGTATCGAGTCCGGCTCCTTCGATCCGCAGGGTGAGTTCCAGGGGCAGGCCGACGACCGGACGCTGGGCACGCGGGGGATCGCCGAGGATCGCGAGATTGGTGACGCTGCCACGACTGCCGACATCGACCACGACCACCTGCATGCTGTCGGGAACCCGCGCCGCTGTCGGATCCTCTGCCAGCCGTCGCCACGCCCGCCGTTCGCAGTCGGAGATGATCCAGATGCTCCGGGCTCCTCGCGGCGGGCCGGAGATCGCCTCGGCAAGGCCGGCGGCCAGATCGGCCGTGCCCGGATCGGGCTCGAGCGTGTCGACCTCCGCAGCCAGCCGCTTCCCGTCGCCCAAGGCCGCACGGTAGAGCACCTTCGGCTCCATGCCGGCCCGAACCAACGTCACGAAGTCGGTCGGCCGGAAGCGGCTCGCGGCCGACCGCACCGCCTCACGCATCCGATGAATCGCCGACGTTCCCTCCGTGACGAGTCCCGAGGTCATGCCCGCATCCACGATGAGCACCACGTCGCGGCTGCCACCGCCAAAGAGGCCGCCGAACCGCTCGAGCACCGGACGGGAGAACGCCCACACGAGTGCGAGCACAACCGCCGTGCGGAGGAGCATCAGCAGCCATTCCACCAGCCGCACCCGCCGCCGCTGCTGCACGTAGCCCTCCATCAGGAAGCGGAAGGTCGGCAGGTCGACCTCGCGCAGGCGGTGCAGGTTGAGCAGGTGCAACAGCACCGGCAGCAATGCCAGCGGAAGAAACCAGAGGAGCAGCGGATTGAGCATGGGAGCGTGTGGCGGCGACGAGGCGGGATCAGCCCGTCATGCGGCTGCGTTTCGCGAGGTAGGATGCCAGGAGTTCCGCGTAAGGCTGGTCGGTCTGTATGAGTTCGTAGCCGATCCTGCGTTCGAGGCACGTCGCGCGGATCGCGTCGAGAAACGCCCCGAACCGCTCGAGGTAGGCGGCTCGCACCTGCCGGGGGTTGGTGACGATCCGGCCCTCACCCTCCATGTCGCGAAAGCGGGTGACTTTTTCGAAGGGAAACGTGCGTTCGACCGGATCGACGAGGTGGAACACGAGCAGATCGTGCCGCATGTGCGCCAAGAGCGACAGACCGGTGGCGATGCCGGCGGGGTCGTCGAGCAGATCGCTGATGAGCACGACGATGCCCCGCTTGGGGATGCGGCCGGCCAGTTCCCGCAGCGCGGTGCCCACCGACGTGTCGGCGCCCGGAGTCGCGCGGCCCAGGTCGGTGAGGATGTGCCGAAAGTGATTGGCGGCCGAACGCGGCGGGACGTACGACCGCACGGACCGATCGAATGTCGCGAGCCCGGCGGCGTCGTTCTGCTTGAGGGCCAGATGGCAGAGCGCCGCCGCGAGGTATCGGCCGTAGTCGAGCTTGCTCGGCCCGTCGCCACCGGCGAAGGCCATGGAACGGCTGGTGTCGAGGATCACCGTGATCCGCGTGTTCGTCTGCTCCTCGTAGAGTTTCACGTAATACTTGTCGGTCTTGGCGAGCAGCTTCCAGTCGAGCGAACGCAGTTCGTCGCTGGGCGTGTAGGGGCGGTGGTCGGCGTATTCCACGCTCGAGCCGAAATAGGGGCTGGGGTGGAGGCCCGACAGCAGTCCCTCGACGGCCGTCCGGGCAACCAATTCCATCCGGGCGACGAGCGCCAGCCCCTGCGGGTCGAGCGGCAGGCCGTCCGGGGAGGCCATAGGTGGCGCGGACGACGAGACAGACGCCGCGGTGGCTGCTGTTGGCGGGGCCGCCGGACCGTTCGGAGCTGAAGCCATGGTGCACCTTCGTGCCGGGGGGCTGCAATCGGGCTGATGCCGGTAGAAAAACGGTCTGCGCTGCGGCGGTTCAGCCGGTCTCCGGCAGAGACTCGATGATCCTGTCGATGATCGCGTCGGGCCGGATGCCCTCGCTCTCGGCAGTGAAGCTGGTGACGAGCCGGTGGCGAAGCACGGGCTTCGCGATTGCGCGGATGTCGTCGAACGACACGTTGGGTCGGCCGTCGAGCAGCGCCCGTGCCTTACCGGCAAGCAGCAGCGACTGGCAGGCCCGTGGCCCCGCGCCCCATGACAGCCAGCGACGGATCTCCGGCGGGCTGGAGGGATCGCCGGGCCGGCTGGCCCGCGCCAGGCGAACGGCGTAGCCCGCCACCGGCTCGGCCACGATCACGTCCCGCACGATGCCCTGGATGCGGAGGATGTCGGCCGCGTTCATGACCGGCCTCAGGTCGACCGTCTGCCGTGACGTCGTCGATGTGGCGATGCGGATCTCGTCGGCGAGTGTCGGATATTCCACGGAGATCTTGAACATGAAGCGGTCGAGCTGGGCTTCGGGCAGCGGATAGGTGCCCTCGCTCTCGATCGGGTTTTGCGTGCCGAGCACGAAGAAAGGCTGGGGCAGGTCGAACGACCGACCCGACACCGTGACCTGATGCTCCTGCATCGCCTGCAGCAGGGCGGCCTGGGTCTTGGGGGGCGTACGGTTGATCTCGTCGGCAAGCACGAGGTTGGCGAATACCGGACCCTTCACGAACCGCAGCTCCCGCTGGTTCGATTCCTTGTCCTCCTGAAGGATCTCGGTGCCGGTGATGTCGGAGGGCATCAGGTCGGGCGTGAACTGGATGCGATTGAAGCTGATGGAGAGCAGCTTGGCGAGGCTCGAGATCATCAGCGTCTTCGCCAGGCCGGGCACGCCCTCGAGGATGCAATGGCCGCGGCAGAAGATGCCGAGCAGCAGCAGCTCGAGCACCTGTTCCTGGCCGACGACGACCTGCGAGAGCGACTCGATCATACGCCGGTGGGCGCGGGCCACGCCCTCGGCCTCCGCGGCGACGGAGGCGGGATCGCGGGCTGCGACGGGCTCGGCGACGGTTGCTGACATGGAAGTGACCCCGGGAACGGCTGCCACCTCAATTGCGGCATCCCCCGGTTAGACTACCATCCGACCGGGCCCTGATGGAAACTCCCAAAGTCCGGGTGAGCAACGTCCCTCGGGCGGAAAGCCGGTGCCGCTCAGCGGCGGATCGTCTCGGAGACGAGGTGGCCGAAAAGCGTCTCACGGCCGCGGAGCACGTAGAACTTGATCGGGTTCAAGTGCTCATCCTCGGCCTTGTCGAGGATGTAGGAAATATTGTCGGGCACGATCGTCTCCCAGACATGCAGGCCGACGAGAATGTCGCCCTCGCGGATGCCCTGCTCGCTGGCCGGACCACCATCGCGGACCCCGCTCACGAGCAGGCCTCCCCGATACCGCGACTGCAGCCGCTGTACCTTGGCCGCCGGCATCGCCTCCAGCCGGAGGCCGATGTCGCGCCAGCAGCGCTCGTCGACCGTGAGTGCGTCACGACGGGCCGCAGCCAGCGAGAGGTCGAGCTTCTCTTCGCCGCCTGCTCGCATCACCGTGACCGACACGCTGTCGCCTGCGCGGCGGCCGAGCAGACCGCGTTCGATGTCGAGCGGACGGGCAACTGGAATCTCGCCGATGTGCGTGATCACGTCGCCGGCCTTCACGCCCACGGTCTCCGCGGGGCTCTGACGGTGGACTGCCTCGACAATCACGCCACGCGGACCGTCGGTACGGGCCACGATGCCGTGCCACGTGCGATCCACCCGCTCGACCGAGAGCAGAGCGGCGACCACCTCGAGCACCTTGTCCACCGGGATGGCAAACCCGATTCCCTGGGCTCCGGCTCGCACGGCCACATTGATGCCGATCATCTCGCCGTTGATGTTGAGCAACGGGCCGCCTGAGTTGCCGGGGTTGATGCTGGCATCGGTCTGGATGAGGTCGTCGTACCGCTGCGTGCGGCTCACTTCCACGTCGCGGTGGAGGGCCGACACGATCCCGCGGGTCACCGTGTGCTCGTAGCCGTAGGCGTTGCCGAGGGCCAGCACCGTCTCGCCGATCATCAGGTCGGACGAGGTGCCGATCTCGATCACGGGCAGCGGCTTGTCGTGCTCAACCTTGATGACCGCGAGGTCGGTCCGCGGATCGTGGGAGACGAGAGCGGCGGATGTCGTCTTCCCAGAGGCGAGCGTCACCTCGATTCGACGCACTCCCTCGACCACGTGGTAGTTGGTGACCACGTAGCCCCGGGCGTCGACGACGACCCCGGTGCCCATTCCATTCACTCGCTTGAGCTCGCCGGTGCCCTCGTCATCGGCGTTGGGCACGAACTTTTGTCCGTGGATGTTGACGACGCTGTCGCGGGTCGATTCGATCGCCTTGACGATCGCCGTGCGCCGTCCCTCGGCGGCACCAGCCCGCTCCGCTGTGGCAAACGCCAACAGCAGCGCGATGGCTGGAACAACGGTCCACGAACAACGCATGAAGACCAGACTCCCGAAACCCCCCCGCGTCGGTCGGCAACTCGGGTCGCCTACCAACCAGCGATGCAGATCGCCCACCTGCAGTGTCGCTCCGGCCACCCAGCCGGATTTCCACGCCGCACCCCTTGAATCGGATTCGCCAGCCCCGCGATTCAGCGGCCGCGACGCGGGCCGGCACAGCTTTCCCAGATGGAGGCCGGTGGCTGCAGGGAGGGACCTCGAAGCTGGTCTTTGACGAAGCGCCGAAAATTATTCACGCCGCGGCGGGTCGCCCGATGGCCCCTTTATGGAGGGGTTCGTGCGGCCACCGATCAGGAGCGGCAGCACTTGCAGGACAAGGAACAGTCCGAGCACGGCGAGTACGACTTGCGGCCATATGCCCGCGATCCGCTCGCCCCATTCCCAGCCGGCCTCACGGGCGATGCCCCCCACGAGGGTGGCCAGAACGAGCAGGAAGAGTGCCGCCAGCACCAAGCCGCATCCGAGTGACGCCATGGTTCCCCGGAACGTGCCGAGTTCGGAAAACTCCTCCTGATGCAGGTCGATCGCCCGGCCCTTCGCCAGGCTGCGGGGCGTCGTCTCGGCCAATTCGATGGCGCGGGCGGCGTCGGACCAGGCCGCGGGGGCTATCGTCGTCGGCTGCTCGTGGCCATGCAGGAGATCGAGCATCACCGCGCCGCGGTCGAATGGCACCGATTCGGCCGGGTCGCCGATCCACGTCCACGGTGCATCGTGGGACTGATCGGTGGCAGCGCCTTCCAAAGAGTCATCCGGAATGTCGACAGCGGATGATCCGCGGGCATGGACGAGCGTGATCCGCAGGCCCGACCGTTCGCCACGGACCACCTGCCACCGCACGGGTACCTGTGCCGGGCCGCTCAAGCCCACGGCCAGCGTATTCCAGGCGGCATCGGCGTCGGCCGCACCGAGCGTGGAGAGCCGGGAGGGCTCGCCGGCCAGCACCCGCACGAGATCGGCATCGCTGGCAAGCGCACGGAGCACCGCATCCCGCGACCGGTCGACCAGCCGTCGCTCCATCCCGATCGTCTCGACGGGGCCGAGTGGATCGGCATCCGCCAGACCGGCCTGGATTCTCTCCTGCAGGCGGCGGATGAACGGATGCAGACGGTCGGGCAGGAAGGGGATCAGCCTCGCCCCGGAGTCGCTGCGGATCATGTCGAGCTCGTAGGCCCAGAGCATCGACAGAGTGAGCGGATGGGAAAGCAGCAGCGTGCGGCCCGACTGCACGAGCGCCCGCACGCCATCTGCACGGGCGTCGTTCCAGCCGTCGCTGCCGACGAGTACGGCATCGCAGACCCGCGAATCGAGGAGCGGTTCCCAGGACGAGTCGCGGGGCACGTCGGCAGCCACCAGATCGGCCAGTGGGCCCGCGATGGGGAGATCGCAGCCGATTGTGATCGCGTCGCCGCGGGCGGCGGCGGCCGAAACCACTTCCGCAATTCGGGCGTCGATGCCAAGGAGTCCGAGCTTCATGCCCCCATTGTTTCCCGCAGGGCCGCATCCGACCAGCCCGGGCCTGTGCAACAGGGGCCTGCGTGAGGTATACGAGGGGATATGCAAGCAGAAGTGATCGCCATCGGTGACGAACTCACCACCGGACAGCGGCTCGACACGAACAGCCAGTGGCTGTCGGCCGAACTCGGCCTGCTCGGCATTCCAGTGCTTTTCCACACGACCGTCTGCGATACGCTTGAGTCCGGAGCCGACGCGTTTCGGATTGCGGCCGCGCGGTGCGATCTGGTCGTCGCCACCGGCGGCCTGGGGCCGACGGCGGACGATCTCACCAGAGACGTGCTGGCGGCGGTCTCTGGCCAGCCGCTCGAACTCTCAGCGGCGGCGCTTGAGGCGGTGGAGTCGCGGTTTGCCAGACGGGCCGTGTCGATGCCCGAAAGCAACCGTCGACAGGCCATGTTTCCGCGTGGCACTCGGATCATTCCCAACCCTGATGGCACCGCCCCGGGCATCGATCTCGACGTCCCGCGGCCGGATGGTGGCACGAGCCGGATCATCGCGTTGCCCGGTGTGCCCTCCGAGA
>JBIIOL010000177.1:0-6599 GCA_044336965.1 Pirellulales bacterium
TGTCCTCGGCGACGTCCATGAAGCCATCTCGCTTTTGTCCCTCGATCGACTTCTGCGTATCGAGCCGGCGAATGACGCGGCTCTGCGAGAGCAGCTGACGGACGATCGGATTGTCAGGGGCGAGCTGGCCGGCCTTCTTGGCGACCGCCTCGGCTTCGGCGAACCGCTGGGAGTCGACGAGCGAGTTGTATTCCTCCACGAGCATGGCGAGGCGTTGGTCGACCTCGACCTTCTGGGACTTCTCGCGGCTGACGCGGGCCTCGACCTGGGCGCTCTTGCGTTCCATCTCGAGTTCGCCGCGGCGTTTGCCGGTCGATTCCTCGATGTCTCGGCGGGATCGCTCGATCCGCTGCTGGAGCTGTGTCCTCACCTTCTCGGGCACTGCCGGGTCGGCGATCTTGGCGGCCGCTTCGTCGAGGAGGGCGAGTGCGTCGGCCGGCGAGCGCTGCGCGGTGCGCCTGGCCTCGAGTTGCTTGGCGGCGACTTCGGCCGAGATCCGCGCCACGAGCAGATCATCAGGCACGGTAGCCGTCGCGCCGGGGGCGACGGCTGGGCGGGTGGCTGGCGACCGAGCATTACTGCCCGACCTCGAGATCGCCTCCTCCATCACGCGTCGCGCGGCGGCCGCTTCATCGGTGGCTGGTGTCGGCAGTTCTTCCGTGCCTGGCTCGACGGCCAGAATCAGACGCGAACCAGACAGAGCGATCGCCAACAAGGCGGGGCCAAACATGGCGACAATCCCATCGATTCCTGTCCGGGAAGGAGGAGACGATCGTGAGGGGGTCGATGCCATAACGGTGTTCGCTCGTGCCATGGATGCTGCTTCCTATGCGCAGGACCGGTGTCGCAGGCGGGGAGAAGTAGCCGTCTGCGGGAAGTCGGGTCAAGGGCATGTGTCGCAGGGGAGGCTGCCCAACCTGTTCAAAACGCCGCAGCCGCCCGGAGAGGGTGTTTTTTCGAAGGGCCAGCCAACAAGCACCCCTCGAGGAGTCCCCCTCAAGAGGGGATTCAGCCGTCGTGGGCCCGGTTCGGTGTTCCGACAGCTCCGCCACCATCGGACGCAAGGGCCGGAGCACGAGCCAGCATCTTCTCGACCGTGTCGAGCAGTTGGTCGACACGAAACGGCTTGAAGAGCACGAGGTCGATCCCGGCCTGTCGTGCCTTCACGATCGAGTGGCCGGGGTCGTATCCAAACCCGGTCATGAGGACGAGCGGAATGGCATCCCGCAACTCCCGCAGCCGGACCAGGAGTTCGTAACCGTTCATGTCGGGAAGTCGGATGTCGGCGATGATCACGTCGTAGGCTTCCGCTCCGCAGGCTCGAACCATGGAGGCCGCCTCCGTGCCATCGCGGGCCGTTTCGACGGTGCAGCCATACTTTTCGAGCAGGGCATGTGCCGCCGCCCGCACCTGTTCGTCGGCATCCGCCACCAGAATGCGTCGGCCGATGAGCGCTGGGTGGCGGTCTCCCTGACGCCGCTGGGCATGGGCCGAACTGGGTGTCATCTGCTCGCCCACCTTCTGGATCACCTGCTTGATGTCGCGGGCGTTCCGCAGGATCCGCTGCAGCCGTTCCACGAGATTTGCATCGTGGCCGATGTAACGCTCCATGACGCTGACGGCGTCGTTGAGGATGTCGTCCACGGGGAGTGCCACGGCGCCGTGGATGGCCTCGATGCTCTCGGCCGCGGTCGAGGCTTTTTCGGCCACGAGCAGCTCGAGCGTGTTGAGGGCGGCGGCAACGTCACGGGAGAATATTTCGAGAAACCGCAGGTCTGTTTCGGAAAAACCACCGGGCTCCGGGCTTTCGACGTTGAAGGTGCCGATCACCTGCTCGTGGAGCATGAGGGGCACGGTCAGTGAACTCTTCGCCCCTTTGCAACCCTCCAGATAAAGCGGGTCCTTCGTGGTGTCATTGCAGAAGTAGCTGCAGCCCGTGGCGGCCACGTAGCCGGTCACGCCGTTGTGTTCGCGGCGCGCATACAGAACGCGGGCCTCGGCCTCCGGCTGCATGCCAACTGCAAGAAGTGGCTCGAGCCGGCCTGTCTGCCTGTCGAGCAGCCGTATCTCGACGACGTCGAACTGCAGCAGGTCTTTCGAGTAATAGAGGATATTGCTCTTGAGGAGTTCGATGCGTTCCTCGACGGTCATGTCTGCCAGTTCGGCCGGCGCGAGATCGGCGAGTTTCTGGCCCGCCTGATGAATGGCAGCCAGCTTCTGCTGTTCGAGGATCGTGTGGGTGACATCACGCACCGCCGTCACGGCAAGAGGGGCTGTCGAAGAGTCTGCGCCGGCCGCCACGGCCTGCAAATGGAAGTAGCGATTGTCGGCGGTCTTCAGTGTCGCGCTCGTCGTGCGGCCCGTGGTGAGCGCCACGCTGAAGGGGCTGGCGTCTGGACCGAGCATTTCGGGGCGGTCGAGCGCGTCAAAGAAGTTGAGACCGCAGAGCGAGGCTTTGCCGCACCAGCCTGCCAGGCGACCGTTGGACCAGACAACGATGTCGTCGGCACCAACCAGCGCGATGCCATCCGGGAGGTGCTCCAGAACGGCCCCGGCATCGCACTGTCCGGGCAGGCTTTGGCTCTCTGGGGATGGAACTGGATTCGGCACCAACGGCTCTCCGCACACCGGCCACCGGTCGGAACACTGCCTCGTCAGTATAAAATCAGATGATTCAGCCGCCAAATGCGGTATCTCCGTTGCCGCATGCCGCGACAAATCTATACTCCTTACAGCCGCGGGCCGTTGCCGCCAGGCGGCGAGTGAACCGTTGATGTCGAAATCCGTGCAGCGAGGCCGTTTGTGACCGCGAACGATTCGTCCCCGTCATTTCTCGCCCGTCACCAGTTCCTTATCTTCCGGCTATTCTCGCTGGCTGGGCTCGTGCCGGTCGGGGCCTTCCTGGTCGTTCACCTGCTCACCAATGCCTCGGTGCTGTCCGGTCCTGCCACGTTTCAGTCCCGCGTGGACATGATCCATTCGCTGGGCCCGCTGTTGGTGCCGATCGAGTGGGCGTTCATTTTCCTGCCGATGATCTTCCACGCGGTGGTCGGGTTCGTGATCATCGCCAACGGACTGCCGAACGTCGGCTCCTACTCGTATGTCGGCAACGTGCGATACACCCTGCAACGGGCGACCGGGATGATCGCCTTCGCGTTCATCATCTGGCACATCACTCAACTGCATTGGCTCGGCACACCGTTTGGTGGTGGCAAGTTCGATCCACACCATGCGACGAGTTCCGCGGCGGTTGCGGTGCGGCCCCTGCTGGTGTCGATCCTCTACGCGGTGGGCGTCCTGTCGACCGTGTTTCACTTTTCAAACGGCCTCTGGACACTCGGCATCACCTGGGGCCTGTGGACGAGTCCTGCTGCCATGCGACGGGCCAACTGGATCAGCATCGCGATCGGCGTGCTGCTGGGAGGAGCGGGCCTCGGGGCGTTGGGTGGCCTGCGGAACGTGGACGTCGAGCAGGCGAGGACGATCGAAAATCGCATGGATGAGGTGAAGCGGATGCTCGAAGGCGGCCAGCCATCGCAGTCTGCGCCTGCCGTGCGTGCGGCGGAACCACACGGTGCGCTCATTCTGCCCGCGTCCGGATCCGCTGCGGGACAGACGCCGCCAGGAACCTGATCAACTCCCCGATCAACCAAGGAGCCCGAGCATCATGGCACAACCCAGAGTCCTCGTGATCGGTGGCGGATTGGCCGGCCTCTCCGCGACCATGCGGCTGGCGGAACTCGGCGTGAACGTCGATTTGGTCAGCCTTGTGCCTGTGAAACGCTCGCACAGCGTCTGCGCCCAAGGGGGTATCAACAGCGTCAATTCGCTGACGCGGCAGCAGGGTGACAACGAGTGGAAGCACTTCGACGACACCGTCTACGGCGGCGATTTCCTGCAGCATCAGCCGCCGGTCAAGGAGATGGCCGACTGGGGGCCGCGGATCGTCGACCTGATGGACCGTCTGGGCGTGCCGTTCAACCGCACCCCCGAAGGGTTTCGTGATCAACGGCGTTTCGGTGGCACGCTCTTCAAGCGGACCGCCTTTGCGGGCGCGACCACCGGCCAGCAACTGCTGTATTCGCTCGACGAGCAGGTGCGCCGCTGGGAGGTGGAGGGGAAGGTCAAAAAGTGGGAGTTCTGGGATTTCCTCGAGCCTGTGATCGATGACGCTGGCCGGTGCCGAGGCGCCATCTGCCAGGATCTCGTCACCATGCAGTTCAAGGCGTTCCCGGCGGATGCCGTCATCCTCGCCACGGGTGGCTGCGGCCTGCTCTATGGCCGCTCGACGATGTCGATGGTGTGCACCGGCAGCGCGGTGAGCCGCGCCTACCGGGCGGGGGCCCTGTACGGCAACGGTGAGTTCATCCAAGTGCATCCCACCGCCATCCCCGGTGCCGACAAACTGCGGCTGATGAGCGAAAGCGCACGTGGAGAGGGCGGCCGCGTTTGGGTGCCCAAGACCCCGCACGACCCCCGCGATCCCCGCAGCATTCCGGAGACGGAGCGAAGCTACTTCCTCGAGGAGCGGTATCCGAAGTACGGCAATCTCGTGCCACGTGACATCGCCACCCGCGAGATTTTCGACATCTGCACAAACGAGGGGCTGTCGGTCGAGAAGGACCGGCTGTGCGTCTACCTCGATCTGACGCATGTTCCCCGCGAGACGCTCGATCGCAAGCTCGGCGGTATCCTCGAGATTTACGAGAAGTTCCAGGGCGTCGATCCGCGTGTCGTGCCGATGAAGATCTTCCCCGCCGTCCACTATTCCATGGGTGGCCTCTGGGTTGACTACGAGAAGAGCAGTTCCGGCGGTCTCGTGGAGGGCTCGCCTCGCAACCAGCAGACCAACGTCCCCGGGCTCTATGCGATCGGTGAGTGCGACTACCAGTATCACGGCGCCAATCGTCTCGGCGCGAATTCTCTGCTCTCCTGCATCTTCAGCGGCTTGTTCTGCGCGCCGGGAGTGATCGCAGGGTGCGATGCCGGCGGCAAGAAGGCCGCGGAGGAGTCATCGCGGCTCTTCGAGTCGGGACTCCGTCGTGAAGAAGAGCGTCACCACGCCTTGTTGGCGCGGACCTCCGGCGATGAAAACCCCTACGATCTGCACTTGCAGCTGGGCAACATCATGACCCGGGTGGCCACGGTTGTCCGCCGGAACGAGCAGTTGGCGGCTGCCTATGCCGAGGTCTGCTCGCTGGAGGAGCGCTGGGGGCGGTGCGCGGTGTCGGATTCGGGTAACTGGACGAACCAAAACGTGGTGTTCACGAAGTCGCTGGGCGACATGTTCCCGCTTGCGAAACTGATCCTCAAGGGGGCCCTTCAGCGGGACGAATGCCGCGGAGCCCACTACAAGCCCGACTTTGCCATGCCCGGCCTCCAGGCCACCGACCCGGCGGAGAAGCGGCGGGAGGCGGAGCAGTGGTGCGATCGCTTCGAGGCGAATACCCGTCGTTGGCTCAAGTCGACGGTGGTGAAGTGTGGTGCGGGTGGCGAGCCCGAAATCACCTATGAGGACGTCGATACATCGTTGATCCCGCCACGCCCGCGGCTCTACGGACTGGTGGGCGGCGAGATGATCGAGGAGGTCTGGAACGAACGGCAGAAGAAGGCAGACGCCGTTGGCGAAGGCAAGGGAAAGCAGGCCGCATACGCCGGTGCGGCGAGCTAGCGGGCATCGATTCGTGAGGCATTTGGGCGTGAGTGGATCAGGGTGCAGTTTCCGAGAGCGGAGGAGGATGAACCGATGATCAAGGCAACTGAATCAGCCGGACATGACAGCGGCGCGGGCTCGTCTGGGGCCGGCCATGGTGGCGGCGGGCATGATGCCGCGGCACCGCGAGTCGTTCGCGTTCGGATTCTCCGTCAGGATGCCCCGGGTGAGGAGAGCTACTGGGAGCGGTTCGAGATTCCACATGTCGCGAACATGAACGTGATCAGCATCCTGCAGCAGGTCGCCGCGCAGGCGAAATCCAGGGATGGCCGCCGGGTCGCCCCGGTGGCCTGGGATTGCAACTGTCTGGAGGAGGTCTGCGGTTCCTGCACGATGTTGATCAATGGGCGCACGCGGATGGCCTGCTCGGCGCTCGTGGACAAACTGCTCGAAGAGTCGGCCGACGAGATCGAATTGCGGCCGATGTCGAAGTTTCCGGTGGTCCGCGACCTGGTGGTGGACCGGAGCAGGTTGTTCCGTTCGCTCGAACGGGTGAAGGCCTGGGTGCCAGTCGACGGCTCGTATGACCACGGCCCAGGCCCGCGGATCTCGCCGGAGGATCAGGAGGATGCCTATCCGCTGGCCACCTGCATCAGTTGCGGTTGCTGCATGGAGGCCTGTCCGCAGTTCACGAAGATCGAAGTGGTTCGCCGCGAGGACGAGACCGCGGAGGCGTTCGAATCGAGGCAGAAGGCAGCCTTCGATGCCGGGTTCGTTGGCGCCCACGCCATCAGCCAGGCGATGCTTTTCAACGGCCATCCCACCGGCAAGATGATCGCCGACGAGCGGTTGGCGGCACTGACGTCGCAGGGCGGCATCCAGATGTGTGGCAACGCCCAGAACTGCGTCGCCGTCTGCCCCAAGAGCATCCCACTGACGCGTTCGA
>JBIIOL010000178.1:0-6598 GCA_044336965.1 Pirellulales bacterium
ATCCGTTCACCAGGATCCGTTCACCAGGATCCGGTCTCCAGGATCGCATCGCCGAGTGTGCGGAACGCTGGGAAGATTGGCGAGTCTGCCAGATTACTCCAATGGGGGGTTCGCAGTGTTAAATCCTGCGCAGGCCGCAAAACCTAATCTATTGCGCAGGTGGAATGCTCCGATTGAATGGCCTGTGGCGGTTGCACAGAGCTTGCGGGCACGGCCACTTTCCGGCTGCAGGATTCCGTCATGGCCACCTGGACCGCGTTTTTCCCGACCGCTGTGGTATCCACTCTGTCGTGGCTGCCACGCATGGCGGCGGTTGTTTTGTTGACGACCGTGGCGTGCTGCCCGAGCGGGCAGGCCGCGGAGTTCGCGGCGCTCGTTGAAGAAGCCGCCGAGCAAGAATACGAGCCGACGCCGCGGGTCAATTTCGATCCCAATATGTCGCTCGCCCAGGCGATTGGCGACCCAGCCATCGAAACGGTCGACGAGATGACCGTCGGTGCGTCGCCGGGCAGCGGTCGGACGGTCAGCCCCGGTGACAACTCCTTCATGAGCCAACTCGGGCAGCGGATGGCGAACATCCAGGATCCTGCCATCGAGACGGTCGAAGAACAGACCGTCGGTGGCATCGACCACTCCGGCGAGAAGCATTGGTACGACAAGATCAACATCCGCGGCTACACCCAGATGCGTATCAACAGCACGCTCTGGTACGACGAGGACCAGGCCGGCCCCTATTCTCCCGGCGACAAGTCGGTGGGGCCGAACAACAACTTCTTCCTCCGCCGTGTCCGTCTGATCTTCTCTGGTGACATCAGCGACCGCCTTTACATGTACATCCAGCCCGACTTCGCCTCGAACCTCGCGGGCGTGAGCGATCCGGGAGCGATCAATTACGCCCAGCTTCGCGACTGCTATGCCGACTGCTACATCACCACCGACAAGGTGCACCGTGTCCGCGTTGGCCAGTCGAAGGTGCCCTACGGCTGGGACAACATGCAGTCCAGCTCCAATCGTCTGCCCCTCGACCGTGCCGATTTCATCAATGCCACGAAGAGCGAACGTGGCCTCGGTGTCTTCTACTACTGGACTCCCGAGGAGTCCCAGGAACTCTACAAGTACGTGCTCGAAGAGGGGCTCAAGGGCTCGGGCAACTACGGCGTCTTCGGCGTCGGCTGCTACAACGGCCAAGGCAACTCGACCCTCGATCAAAACAACAACCTGCACTTCGTGATGCGGCTCAATGCACCCTATCAGTTCGACAACGAGCAGGTGGTGGAGGCGGGCGTGCAGGCCTACTGCGGCAACTACGTGCCGACGCTGACCGACATCAAGGTCGGCGGCAATACGTATAAGCCGGTCGTGGTCTCGCCGTCCAACGGTGTGCTCGACCAGCGGATCTGTGCCACGTTCGTCTACTATCCGCAGCGGCTCGGCGTGACCGCGGAATGGAACGTGGGCCTCGGGCCGGAGCTGTCGAGCCTCAACAACGTCTCGAAGGCGAACCCGCCGACGATTTCCAGCCAGCCGGTCTCCGGCGGCTACGTGCTCGTCAACTACAAGGCCGACACCGACGACTACGGCCGGCTCTTTCCCTATTTCCGCTACCAGACCGGCCGCGGCGGCTTCATCTGGGAGCGGAACTCACCGAACACCTACCTTGGCGAGTTCGATCTGGGCCTGGAGTGGCAGATCACGCCGCAGATGGAGCTGACCTGCGAGTATGACTGGGTGAATCGGACGAACACCTCCGGCAAGGCACCGATTCGGCCCGACGGCCAGTATGCTCAGTTCCAAGGCGACCTCATGCGGTTCCAGTTCCAGTTCAACTACTAGTGTCGTAGCCGCAACGAGGCATCCCATGAAAATCACGTTCGTGCAGTCGGGAGGGTTCGCGGGGATGCTCAAGGGCTGCACCATCGACGGTACCGATCTTGCTCCTGACCAGCGGCAGGAACTCGAGTCGCTGGTCGCCGCCAGCGGGCTCAGCGAGTCGTTCGAGCAGTTTTCATCCACGGGCCGCGATCTGCGGCAGTACGAGATCGTGATCGAACAGCATGCGAGCGTGCAGCGAATCGTCTGCGACGACCGCTCCGTACCGGAATCGGCGCGGCCGCTCCTGGCCTTTCTGGTGGCACGGGCGCGGCCGCAACCGTCCGGCGCGGGCTGACACGCGTCAGCTCGCGTGGACGCGGAGCCGGCGATCGATCGACGCGATCAGCCGCTCGAGGGCCCGTCGATAGGAAAAGTGCTCGACCTCAAGGCGGTGCCGGGGCGAATCGACGTAGCGGACCGAATGAGATTGCGATGGTCGGCACCGCGTCCGATAGAGCCAGGCCGCGGCCCTTGGTGACTGTTTCGCCGCAACCGCCATCCGTGCCACGAGTTTCCCCTGCAGATCGGTGAGGCCCCACTGGCCGCTGTCGGGCTGGATCAGCCCCACGACCGCGATGTCGTCGCGGGTGGGATGCAAGAGATTCATGAACAGCCGTGGCACACCCTCGGCGTCGCCGCAGAGATGCTCTGGAGCGATGAAGGGGAGCGTGATGCGATAGCCAGTGGCGCAGATGACGATGTCGAACTCTGCGCGGCTGCCGTCGGCGAACACGACCGCATTGCCATCGAAGCGGGCTACGTCGCCCGCCGGTCGGATGAGCCCTGCGTCGATCTGCCGGCAGATGTCGCCGTTGATGACCGGATGCGTCTCCCAGAGCCGGTGGTCGGGCCGTGTCAGGCCATGCCGCCAGGGCAAGCCGATCTCGCGGTCGATCGCCCGCAGGCTCACCAGCCTGCGGAGCCAGAGCGGCAGCCGCAGTTTCAAGAGGCGTTCGCCCCGTAGGTCGGCCGGCCGGCCCATGATGAACCGCGGCACGAGGTAATAGCCGCGGCGGGTCGAGAGCACTGTCGTGGCCGCATGGCCCGCAGCGTCAACCGCGATGTCGCAGCCGGAGTTGCCGCCACCGATCACCAGCACCCGCTTGCCCGCGATGTTCAGCGGCTGTGTGGGCGACTTGTAGTGGCAGGCATGGAGGAGCGTGCCGGTGAACGTGCCTGGTATTTCTGGCCATCGCGGCTCGCGGTTGTGGCCGGTGGCGATGACGACGCCTGAGTAGTGCCGCGCCTCGCCGTCGCCTGTATGCACCGTCCAGCCGCCGCCTGGAGCCGGCTCCACCCGCTCGACGGCCGCATGCGTGCGGATATGTGGCACGAGATCGAAGTGCCTCGCATAGCCACGCAGATAATCGAGGCATTGCGTGTGGTGGGGATAGGCCGGCCACTCCCGCGGCATCGGAAAATCGGTGTAGGCGGTGAGCGACTTCGAGCTGATGAGCCGGGTGGATGCAAAGACGCTCGATGCGGCCGAGCCGAAGTACCAGTTGCCGCCGACGTCGTCCTCGCGTTCGAGGCACTCGGCGGTGATGCCGGCGGCCAGCAGGTTCTTGAGTGTCGTCAGGCCCGAGGGCCCGGCGCCGATGACGCACCATGTGTCTTGTTGCGGTCGCATGGGCGGCTTCAGGACTCGGCGCGGTCGCGGAGGATGGTCGTGATGGTGCTGGCGAGCCGGTCGACGTCGTCGGCCGTATGGTGCCAGGAAAGGCTCACCCGCACGAGACTTTTTCCTTCGGGCACGCTCGGTGGCCGGATCGCAGGCACGAAGAGACCGGCCTCAGCCAGCCGCGTGGAGACGGCTACGGCGTCTGTCGCTGCGCCCACCACGATCGGCACGATCTGGGTCGTGGAGCCGGCGACGTCGAGGCCGCCCTGTGAGAGGAGTGCACGAAAGTCGGCCGCCCGCGCCAAGAGTTCCCGCCGGCGGTGCGGCTCCTCGGCCACGAGCGCGAGAGCGCGGGTGGCCGCGGCGGCCACGGCCGGCGGATGGGCCGTGGAAAAGATCCAGGCGCGGGCCTTGTGACGCAGCCAGTGGATCATGTCGGCATGGCCTGCGACAAAGCCCCCTGCCGCCGCCAGGGCCTTCGAGAGCGTGCCGACCCGGACATGCGCGCCGTCGGCGCAGCCCGCCTCCTCGACCAGGCCGCTGCCGCGCACGCCAAACACACCCGTGGCATGCGCCTCGTCCACCATCAGGATCGCCCGGTGCTTTCGCGCCAGCTCACAGAGGTCGGCTAGCGGTGCGACCGTGCCGTCCATCGAAAAGACCGTGTCGGTGACGATCAGCCGACGGCGGGCGGAGCCTGCCTGCGCGAGCAGCGCGTCGAGCGCGGCCATATCGCGGTGCGGATAGATGCCGATGCGACTCCGGGAGAGCCGGCAGCCGTCGATGATGCTCGCATGGTTGCGGGCGTCGCTGGCGATCACATCGTCGGGACCGACGAGCGCCGCGATCGTGGCGGTGTTGGCGGCGAAGCCGCTGGGAAAGGTGAGGGCGGCATCGACCGCGAGCAGGTCGGCCAGCGCCCGCTCGAGGAGTTCATGGGCCTGGGAGTGGCCGCTCACCAGCGGGCTAGCGCCTGCTCCAAACCCCTCGGCGCAGGCGGCCTTCGATGCGGCCTTCGTGAGCCGCACATCACCGGCAAGCCCAAGATAGTCATTCGACCCGAAGTTGAGCAGCGTCTGCCCGTCGAGATCGACTTCCCTGCCCTGCCGGCCCGATCGCACGCGGTGCGGCCGCTCGAGCCCTGCGGCGCGGAGGGCGTCGAGATCGTCGGCGATCCAGACGAGCGCCGCCGGTAGCGACGCGGCGTCGCTGGGCGACTGGCTTGGCTGGGGCGGAATCACGGCGGCGTCGAGGCGGCAGGTCATGCCGAAATAGTAGACGAAAGGTCAGGCCGGACGGTGGCTGCTTTTTTGCCTAGTTTCTTTTTGTGCCTAGTTTCTCAATGGTGCGAAACTGGGCGGCTGTCACGGGCTGGACTGAGAGCCGGCTGCCGCGGCGCAAAAGCTCCATCCCTGCGAGGACCTTCACGGTGCGAAGTTCGTCGAGCGGAATCTCCCGCTCAAAAATCTCCACGAGCTTCACGTCGACCATCGCCCAGACCGGGTTCTCGGGCGACGCCTTGGGATCGTGGTAGTCGCTCTTCGGGTCCCAGGCCGTCGGATCCGGATACGCGGTGCGGACGATCTCGACGACGCCGGCCACGGCCGAGGGTGTGGCGTTGGAGTGATAGTAGAGGGCTCGGTCGCCCACCTGCATCGCCCGAAGGAAGTTCCGGGCCTGGTAGTTGCGGACGCCTTCCCAGTGGGTCGTCTGGCGTTTTGCCTTGGCCAGATCCCGGATCGAAAAGACGTCAGGCTCGCTCTTGATCAGCCAGTGGTTCATGGTGCGGATGGATGGCGTTGCGGAGGGTGCGGACTACGTGGGGCAGCGGGCGCCGAAATACCCGAACTTTTCGATGTGGGCGGCGACCTCGGGAGCCACGAGGTCCTTCCACGAGGGGTCGCCGGAGCAGATCCGCGACCGCACCTCCTCGCTGGAATACGTGCGGAGCGCGGACTCGTCGCAGGGCAGGCCGCGGATCAGGCCGTTGACGCGGAGATGCTGGAGCAGGTGCGTCAGATGCGGGGCCACCGTCACGGTGTCGGCGGTGATCACCCGCCCGTCGAGCATGTCCCGCGTGGGATGCACGTAGAGCCGGACCCGGTGTGTGAACAGACGGCCGAAGGCCTCGAGAATGCCGCCGTCGAGATGCTGATAGTGGCTCTCGTTGAACAGTTCCCGTAACAGCGGCACGCCGAGGACGAGGCCGGTCTGCTCGACGTGACGGTCGGCGAGATATTCCCCCAGCGAATGAAAGGCGCCAATGTCGGTGACGAGCACCATCTTCCCGGCGGCGGAGAGGAGATCGACGCGGGCCAGGAAATCGGCATCCTCCGCGGTGCCGCGGTCCCGCAGGTTGTTCATGGTGATTTCCATGATCTCGCGAATCTCTCCCGGCTTGCCGGTCGGGGCGGCCGCAGGTTGCCGAGTGAGCTGCGCCGGTTCTGCCTCGAAGCAGGCCCGCGCGCGGTCCATCATCTCGAGGTTGAGTTTGGTGACCGGCGCGAACCGACCACGCTCGACGAGCACACGGGTCTTCCGGATCGAATCCGAGGCCAACAGCGGCGTGCCATCCACGTCGAAGAGGAGCGCTGGCGTGAAGCCGATCCGCACCAGATGGAGGCTCAGCAGTCGGTTGTCGATGCCTCCGAATGCCGGCCCGCGCATGTGGATCCAGTCGATCTCAAGCCGCTCGCGGCCGATGGCATCGAGCAGACTTTCAATCAGTGCCCGCGGATCCTGCCAGCGGTGGAAGGCTGCATGGATCAGGTTCACACCGAGCCTGCCCACCGCGTCTTGCTGCAGGGCGTTGGTGGCGTCGAGCATCCGCACGTGGAGAAGGATGTCGCTTGTCGGCGACCGCACGGCATGCTGGAACCGCAAGCCCATCCAGGAGTGGCATTCGTTGCCACCCTTGAACGAGCGGGCCGCCGCGGTGTCGGCAAAGACGAAGAACCGCGTGCGATCGCCCCGCACGCTGTCGAGACGTTCGCGCAGGAGGTCATACTCGTGGTCGAGCATCTGCTCGATCCGCTCCCGCGACACATACCGCTGCGTCTTGCCGTAGATGGCATCGCTGACGGTCATGTCGTAGGCGGAGATCGA
>JBIIOL010000179.1:0-6588 GCA_044336965.1 Pirellulales bacterium
TGCCCCAAATACTCGTCGCTTTCCGGCCATCGTCCTGCTCCTGATAGGGTGCCTCCCACCCGGGAAGCTCCACCTTATCAGGGCGCCCGAAATCCGGGGTCCACCTCAAACAGGCCCCATATCCGCCCACCAGAAGCCGTCCCTATCTGGCTCCACATGGCTCGCCCGGGTGATCTGCAACACTTGAGGGCATCCTTGAGGCATTGCTCTCCCACTGGGGTGGGGTTACGCTCTTCGCGGAGGCGGCCACTGCCGCCATGCACAGCGGGCAGCACCAACTGCTGGAGTTTTGTGACGTGGACGACTGCTGTTTCTGCCCCGGATGCGGATCCGCCATGCGAAAAAATGCCGCAGCCGATTTCACCAGCGATGAATGCGCGGCGTGCGGCGGGATCTTTCTTGACAAGGGCGAACTTAACGCCCTCGCGACGGAGATGTCTGGCGACATTGAGTATTGCTCGCTAGACGGTGGCGATCATGGCGACCGCGGTACCCGTCGCCAATGTCCAAGATGCCCCGGCGTGGAAATGCACACGATCGCACTGCTTGCTGTTTCGGACATCACGTTTGATGCGTGTCCGCAGTGCCATGGTTTTTTCCTTGACAAAGGCGAAGCTGAGTCGATGAATGCCGTTCTACATCGCCTCGCCGGTGCGGGTGGTGCCCACGACTACCGTGGCCAGATTCGCGGGCGGCTCGTGCGTTACGACGTATTGCGCGGCAGCTCATTGACGCCTACTTTGGAGGGTGTAAACGTTGCAACTCCCACGCTTAGCATCGCACTGACTGCATTTTTCTCACGCCCTCTTGGAATTGGCCTGCGTGTGGAGTCAGAAAAATGGGCCGACAAGTTGCGGAAGATGCTTGGGATCTTCAAGTACCAAGACATTCTGGTCGGGGAGCCGCAACTGGATTCGCGGTACGTGATCCAAGGCACCGACACAACGCGTGTTTCAACCATTCTCTGCAGCGAGGCGGTGAAGCGAGCCTTGATCAGCTTTCATTGCAATCGCCCAAAGATCTTCACGGAGACCGGCCAGCTCGTCGTTCACGATGACCGGGTCGAGTACATCGAGGGGCCATATACCGGCCGTGAAGAACAGATGCTTTACGATGTCGAGGCTGACGCGAAAGGTGTTGTGGAGATTCTCTGCAACCTTGCAACAGCTTTTGATTCATGCAGCCAGTAACCATTTCTTGCCGGGGCCAGATCTCGGGGGATAGTGATGCTGCACGGTTGTAGGCTGGTCCCTGCGGTGTGGAAACAGCCGACTGACCTGCTCCCCTGAATGACGCCGATTTCTAAGTTAGGGGCGGCGTCGCATCCGGCTCCTCGGAATGATCCGTGGGGTTGAGCAGGTAACCAATACCGACAACCCCAAGAACCGTACCGACCGGGATAAAAATGAGCCAGACCAAGTACAGGAACCACTGGACTCTCCGGCACAGCGAACCCCAGTATTCGAGATCGCCAAGCGTTTCAGGCACGCGGCTCTGGCGATACGCGGCAGCCATCAAGGCGATAAAAGCACCGATGGTCTCCAGTCTGCCGTCGAGATAATTCGAGCCACCCTCATCGAGCGGTACGAACCCAAGGCAAGGCGGAGTCACAATCGTTCCCACCAGCCCCGCAAACAAACGAAAAAGAACGTTGTAACCGGCGTCGGGGCACCATAGAAAAGCAGACAGCCCCCCGCCGAGCGACATTGCAAACACCGCCGACTCGAAAACGAACCTCACCGGAACAGCGGGGCGTGACGTTTGCATCTGTTTCTGCCGCACCGCGACACCTCTGGCCTACCCACAACGTGCCCCCGTTCAACGTTTCGATTGACGCAGAGTCTCTCCGGTGTTGCCGACGCTGGCAACTCCAGGCGTGACCGGCAACCGGTGTTTTCTCTCCACGACCGCGATCACGAAGGCCCGCCGGCTGGGATTCTCTCTCCGGTTTGGTGAAACTTCGACGGCAAGGCAGACCCTTTGGCGCAACCGCCGATACGAGCTTCCCTGCCACCGCTCAGTCGGCAGGCCCCGAACGGCTTCTCATCGCCATCGCCAAGAACACCGCCAGTACCGGCACCAGCAACAGGCTCGCGTAGTGCTCGGGCGGATGATGACCGGTAGGGCTGGGCTTCGTCACCCAAGCAGCCACAGACATGAGAATCCGTTCGAGCAGCCCAAGCCCCAGAAACAGCGGTACAAGCGGTCGGTACCAGACCGCCACGGACAATACCCCACACCCATAGGCGATTTGCAGTGCCCCCATCCACGCGAACACGCCGATGATCGTGTGTTTGTTCGCGGTAAGGTCCAGGCCGGCAATCACTCCGGCACCACCATCGGGCAGAAAGAAATGGATCAGACCGGTGATGAGTTCCAGCAGGCCGTAGAGCCCGAGGAACCACATGCTGGCCAGAGAGCCCCTGTAGAGATGGTTCGTACTGGGCGGGAGCAGACTCATTCGTGCTCTCCCTCCACATGGGCTTCGCCGTCTGGGTCGATGTCCACGTGCAGTGTCATGGGGTGGCAGCAGACGGGGCAATCTTCGACGTAGTCTTGGTGCGAACCTCCGGAAATATCCACCGGGACCACGATCTCTTCGCCACACGAGTCGCAGGTATACGTGGCCTCAAGATGGGCGGCTGGTCTTCTGCGGCGGCGTTTCGGACGTTTCTTGGCCATGGCACCCAGAAGTGTAGCCCGTTGCCCAGTGCAGGGTGGCGCAAAGCCCGGCGATTCTTTCGGGTCCGACTTTGATATCTTTGCCAGTGTGTCGAACCCCACTCGGGAGCAACTCATGACCGACCATTCGCCTTCGAGCCATCTTGACCTCACCCGCCGTCAGGCCGTCGCTGCACTGGCTACCGGCTTCGCGGTTGCCGTGAGGCCAATTTCAGCCGAGACGATTACAACCAGCGACGAAGGGCTTCTGGCCGGTGAAGTACAGATCGCGACCCCAGATGGCGAGATCCCGGCGTACATGGCAGCACCAAAAGCGGGTGGGCCATTTCCTGTGGTCTTGGTCGTGCAGGAGATCTTCGGCGTTCACGAGCACATCAAGGACGTCTGCCGCCGGTTCGCCAAGCTCGGGCATCTGGCTGTGGCCCCAGAGCTGTATTTCCGCCAAGGGGATGTCTCGCAAATGAGCGACTTCTCCGAGATCATCTCCAAGGTGGTTTCCAAGGTGCCGGACAAGCAGGTTCTTTCCGACCTCGATGCGGCTGTGGCCTGGGCGGGGAAGTCTGGCGGTGGGGACATCTCGAAGCTGGCCGTCACAGGGTTCTGCTGGGGGGGCCGGATCGTGTGGCTCTATGCTGCCCATAATCCAGACCTCAAGGCTGGCGTCGCTTGGTACGGCCGGCTGGATGCACAAAAAGACGAGCTGCATCCGACGCAGCCGATCGATCTGGTCGATAAACTCAAGGCGCCTGTGTTGGGGCTCTATGGCGGCGCCGATCAAGGCATCCCCAACGAGCTCGTGGCAAGGATGCAGGAGAAGGTCAAGGCAGCCGGCAAGCCATCTGAAATCATCCTGTATCCCGACACGCCCCACGGGTTCCATGCCGATTACCGACCGTCATACAGAAAAGAACAGGCTGTCGAGGGGTGGGAGAAGCTCCAGGACTGGTTCAAGAAGCACGGCGCCACGGAGGAGCAATGAACAAAACGCTGGGGACACTCATCCTCGCCTCCACCGTCCTTTTCACCCCGCGGGCCCCGGCTGACCCACTTGATGGGTATCGGCCAAAGGCAGCCGTGGGAGCCGCGAAACTCCGAGATGACGGCGAACCAGCCAAGGGTCGTCGAAAGGACACGAAACCCATCAGCCCCGACGAGACCGCCAAAAACGTCGGCAAGCGCGTCACCGTGGAATTCGTCGCCAAGAGCAACGGCTTCAACGGCGAAGGCGAGGGTTTCAGCGAACTCGGCTCCGAAAAGGAATTCGAGAACAAGGCGTGGTTCGCGCTGCGCTTCTCCCGCAAAGCCATGGCGGAACTCGCCAAGAATGGGATCACCGACATCGGCTATTTCGTCGGGGATACAGTCGTGGCGACCGGCGTTGTCAAAGAGATCGATTTCGGCGAGAAGCTCGGCAAGCGACGTTTCATTTTCATCGACGGCTTATCGCAATTCAAAGCGACGTCGACGAAAAAGCCGACCTACACGCCGACCGAGGATTACAAGGTCGTCAAGATCCAGGGGTTCACGGTGCTGTTCCATCCCGACGTCGTGGCGCACGCGGAGGAGATGAAAAAAGCTATCGACAATTTAGAAAAGGATCTCGGTGTCATGCACGATGCGATGCCGAAGGATAAGCTGGCGAAACTCCTGAAGTTACGGATATGGATGGAATGGGATGAAGCCTCCGGGGCCGCATTCCATCCGAGCGCAATGTGGCTGCGGGAACACGGCAAGAATCCCGACAAGGCAAACGGTGTTGATTTTCTCTTCACGAAAAACTACGCGAAAGATTTTGCGACGGGGAATGGTCATCACCATCATGTACTGATCCACGAACTCTCGCATGCTCATCAACACTTCGCCATGGGCGGTTTAGACGATCAGATCAAGATTGCCTACGCGCAGGCGATGGATCGGAAATTGTACGACAGCGTCAGGTGGGCCGATGGCAAAGTTGAAAAAGGCTATGCGGCAACGAACGAAAAGGAATACTTCGCTGATCTGAGCATGACTTACTTTGGCGAAGGAATTTACTATCCCTTCACCCGTGCGGAACTCCGCGAACACGATCCCGTCGGCTATAAGATGGTTCAGGACGCATGGGGCGTCAGGGATGACCGTTAGTGGCAGGTGATTTACCCGCGTGCCCCCCTGGTTTTGGCCACTTTTGGCCCCCTGACTACTATTCCAGGAGACAGTCCTCCTCAGGAACTTCCCTCCATGCGCCGCGTCCATTCCGACCAAGACAAACTTTTTCAGATAGCCGCCGCGTGCCAAGAGGCTATTCAGGCCCAGCACCAGCGTGAATCCCGCCAAGGCTACGGGCTGGATGACTACACCGAGGGCCGAATCGTTGGCACTGCCAGTTTTGCTCGGAGGATCATGCGGCTGATCTCGGGCGGCCAGCCTGACGCCCCCACCCAGCGAGTCCATCCTCGGAAGCCCATTGGTCGGTGAGCCACTCTGGCTTCACGCCGAATGAAGCCTGCCGGAGTGCGTTTGAATCACGACCTCGCTCACCGCCGCCTTGCCACGAGCACATGGTTCGCGTGTCTGCCACTGGCCTGGCAGCCGTCGTCGTAGTCGGTCGGCACCAGTTCCACGGCGAACCCGGCCTCCTCAAGCACTCGCGTGACTGGTTCGCAGTAGGGATGCGGCTGCGGCGGCTGCGTCCAGGTGTGCATGCCCGCAACGCGAAGCTCCCGCCGCGTGACCCTCGCCAGTTCCCGAAAAGCCCTGGCGTGGAACTCGAGCCCAAAATCCGCGCCGTCGTGCATCCCGCCATCTGCAAGGGGTGCGTAGATCATCAGGAAGTTGGCGGAAAGCACGAGGTCGAAAGCTCTGTCGGGGAAGGGCAGTCTCGGCAAAGCTCCGGCGACGTACCGGCCTTCGCCGCGGCTCTGCCGAAAGTCTGCCGCAAACTTTTCCAAGGCGACATATTTCTCCCCGTAAAAGGCATCGATGTCTCGGTAGACCAGAGCTCCGGGGTTATGCCTGATCTGCTCGCGGCATGAATCGATGTCTGCTTTGCCCTGCGCCGCGATCGTGTCGGCGTCTTGGGTGTACATCGGGTCGCAGCCGGTAGCGTCGAGGCCCATGGCAACAGCTTCTGCGATGAAGCTTCCCGGGCCACTGGCGACGTCCAGAATCTTCAGGCCACGCAGGGACTCGAGGTCCAACGACAACATCTTCAGGTACTCAGGCAGGGTGCGGCCGAAGAAGGCCACCTGCTTGAGATGGAATCGAGAAGCCGCTTCGCTCACTCGTGCTCTCCCTCGATCCGGGCCTCTCCGTCACCATCTATCTGTACGTGCAGCCTCATCGGGTGGCAGCAGACCGGGCAGTCCTCGACGTAGTCCTGGCGTGTTCCAGCTGTGATATCCACGGGGACGACGATTTCTTCGCCGCATGAGTCACAGACGTACGTGGCCTCAAGTTCGGCGGCAGGCTTTCTACTGCGGCGACGTTTCTTCATGATTGGTGGAGCACCGGCGGGCTGGATGGTGATAGCATGGAGAACCTCATCTACTGGAGCCCGATGGACATGGACGACTCGGACCGGAAGCTCGTCTATCTTCTGGGACACAAGAGCGTCGAGGCCGCCAAAGAGAGCTTCGCGAACTTCAGGAAAGACACCGACTGGCTGGCCGCCCGCGATGCATCCGAGAAGAAAGCTGGCGGCTCCCTGACCGAGAAAGAGGGCGGGGTCGTCTCAGAATTCTTCGTCGCGACGGACTATTCACCACTGAAGTAGGGCCACTCAATGGCCGCCCGTGGTTACCCGCATGCGTACTCTCCCGCCCTACAGCTACGTTCCGGGCCACGAGCATCCGCATCCCGTCACTGATCCCCGCGGGCATCTCTACGGTCAGACACATCCAGCCCCCGTCCCACCTGAATCGCTCG
>JBIIOL010000180.1:0-6550 GCA_044336965.1 Pirellulales bacterium
AGCCAGCGGGCAAGCGCGGTGCGGCGGCCGGACGTCTTCGCATCCGCGGCCGGCGTGGGGATCACCGGCTCCTTCGCCTTGAGGATCGATGGAAACGCCGGGCCGACCTTGTTTTCTGGCTTCCTCTCCGCGTGCGGATTGCCTCGGTAGAAAACATACGTGTCGGCAGGCGTAGGCCCGCGCTCGGTCACGACGAGCGCCTTGTCGACCGGCACCTGTTCCTTCTTGACCGCCTCGAGCACCTTGACCTTCTCGTCGTAGTCCTTCTTGCCGTCGACGCCGAGCAGCCGCTCGCCATCGATGCGGATCGCCTCCTTGAGATCGGAGTCTTTTCCTGCCTCCTTTCGTCGCGAACGAACAGCCGAAAGCGTCCTCGCGACGAAACCCGGCCCCGACCATGCCACGGCCAGGCCCTTGCCATGCTGCCCCTGGAAATAGTCGAGCCGAATCGACAGGCGGCCCGCCTTCAATGGCACGGTGGCCGTCTTCGGCTTCCCCTCGCCGTGGATGCCGTCGTATTCGGCGACGACGTGGCCATCAATGGTCAGTCGCGAGCCGTCGTCGGAGTCGAGCGAGAAGGTGTAGTCGCCATCCGCCGGCACCTTGAGAAAACCAGTGAACACGTAGCCGAAGAAGTCGGGCCGCAGCGACGGAGCGACCGCGATGTCGAAGAGTTGGCCTGGCACCGGGCCCGCGTCTTCAGCCTTCAGGTCATCGAAAGCCGGCAGCTTCGTCCACGTGTCGCGATAAAACTTGAACTCGAGATCGTCGACATCACCACCAACGGCCTCGGCTTGGTTGAACGACTCCCACGACGTGCGGAATTGTTTCTCGATCTCGCTGACTGAGCGCTGCGCCTCGTCACGGCGGCGGTTCAAATCGGTGACCTTTTCCTCGTACGCCTTGCGATTGGCATCATCCTTGAACAATGGCCGCTCGACCTGTTCGCCGCCATTGCCCATGGGTGTGATGTTGTCGAAGAACGAGAGCAGGCTGTAGTAGTCGCGCTGCGGAATGGGATCAATCTTGTGGTCGTGGCAGCGGGCGCAGTTGACCGTCAGTCCAAGAAACACCTGCCCAGTGGTCGCGACGATGTCGTCGAGCCAGTCGTAGCGGAACTGCTCGCGGTCGGCAGGCTCATCGTCCCAGACGCCGAGACGGTAGTAGCCCGTCGCGATGAAGGCGTCGCTCGTCGGCTCGGGCAGCTCGTCGCCGGCCAGTTGCTCGATCACGAACTGGTCGTACGGCTTGTCGTCGTTGAGCGACCGGATCACGTAATCGCGATACCGCCAGACATGCGGCTTGTTGCCGTCGCGTTCGAAGGAGTTGGTGTCGGCATAGCGGACAAGATCGAGCCAGTGCCGGGCCCACTGCTCGCCGTAGTGCGGACTGGCGAGGAGCCTGTCCACCACTCTTTCCCAAGCGTCGGCCGAGTCGTCCGCCAGAAAGTCGCGAACTTCCTGCTCGGTCGGCGGCAGGCCGGTCATGTCGTATGTCGCCCGGCGGATCAGGGCCGTCTTGTCGGCTGGCGCGGGTGCGTTGAGCCCGCGATGAGCCAGACCGGACCGGATGAAGGCATCGATCGGATTCGCGAGCGGCTCTCCTGCAACGAGCGGCTCCCCTGCAACGGTCACGGCCGGCACGGCAGGCCGCACGAGCGGCCGGAACGCCCAGTGTTCCTTCCACTCAGCCCCCTCGTCGATCCAGCGTTTGATCGCGTCGACCTGCGCCGCTGTGAGCCGCGGCCCCTCGGGCGGCATCTGGGTGTCGGGATCGATCGAGGTGATTCGCGCAAGGATCTCGCTCTCGGCGGGCTTGCCGGACACGACAGCCCGCTTGCCGCTCTCGAGTGCGGCGGAGGCCCCGGCTGCATGGTCGAGCCGCAGACCGCTCTCGTGCGTGTCGGGACCGTGACAGGAAAAGCACCGCTTGGCGAAGAGTGGCTGAATGTCGCGCGAGAAATCGACCGGCTCGGCCGATGACACTGCCGAAGCCGAGAGCATGGTGCCGCCGACCAACGCCATCCAGGTCAGCGTCCGTATGCCGCGGCGGAATCGAGAGGTTTCGCGAAACATGCGATGCCCATTGGAACTGCCGACCGGACGAGATACCATCGATTCTAAGCGGCGCTTACAAAGTGTCAAACTCTCTTTGTTTGCCTCGATTCCATCCCCGCGTGGACCGTTCACCGTCATGAACCAACCAAACCGCATCGAGTCGACGCTCCTCCGCCGGATCAACGAGCGCCGGCTGCTCGAGGTGATCCAGCAGCAGGGACCGTCGTCCCGGGCGATGCTGACCCGTGTATCGGGCCTCACGGCCCCCACCGTCTCCAAGGCGGTTGATTCCCTGCTCAAGCGCGGCCTCGTCGAGGAACTCGACCCACTGGAGCCAGCACTCGGACGGCCCGGCAGGCTCGTGCGGATGGCCGCCGATTCCGCGGCCGTGCTCGGCGTGGTGATCGACGTCCAGACGAGTTGCGTCGTGGCAGCTGGACTCGACGGAAAAGTCTCCGAGGAACAGACCCGGCGGTTCGCCACACCCACGAGTTACGCCGAACTGCTCGACGCGCTCGAGCAGCGGTGCCGCGATCTGCTCGGCGGCATCACGGGCCGGGTGCACGGCATCGGCGTGAGCGTGCCCGGCCTCGTCAACGAACGGCTCTCCGAGATCGTCTTCTCTCCCAACCTGCATCTGCTCGACAAGTGGAATCCAGCCCACGACCTCGGGCAACGACTGGGAGTGGAGTGCGTGCTGCTCCAGGAGACCGACGCGTTGTGCCTCAGTGAGCGGATGTATGGCGATGCCCGCGGCCTGCACGATTTCGCGATGCTCGACGTGAGCACCGGCCTCGGCCTGGGCGTGATGACTGGCGGCCAGGTGCTCGCCGGCCACAGCGGGATGGCGGGCGAGGTGGGCCACATCACGGTCGCCCCCGATGGCACCCGCTGCGGCTGCGGCAATCGTGGCTGCCTTGAAACCCTCGCCACTGACTCAGCCCTCATGCGGATGCTGTCGGACAAACTCGGCCGGCCCCTGTCTCTCGACGAGGCGGCGGCGGTGATCGGCGAGCGGGCCGGCGACTTTCAGCATGAGATCCGCACGGTGACGGAATACCTGGCCATCGCGATCGCCGCCGTCATCAACATCTTCAATCCCACCACGCTCTTCGTGCACGGCACGCTCCTGGTCGGCTCCGAGGAACGGTTCGCCCGCGTGCTCGAACGCGTGAAGCAGCGGACGCTCACCGCCTCCCTGGCGGATTGCACAATCCTGGCGACACGGTCCAGCAAGCGTCAGGCCGCCATCGCCGGTATCATGCACCATCTCACAAACGCCTGGGCACCTTCCATACGGTAGCACTCGTAATGGCACATTCTTCTCCACACACCTGTTTCTCACTCGACGGCCGCGTGGCCCTGGTGACGGGCTCTTCCACAGGGCTCGGCAAGGCGACGGCCAAGTGCCTTGGCATGGCCGGCGCGAAGGTGGCCGTCAACTTTTGCAGTTCGCGGGCCCGGGCTGACGAAACGCTCGCCGAACTCCGTGCCGCCAGCATCAAGGCCGACCTGTTCCAGGCCGATGTCACGAGCGAATCGGAAGTGGACTCGATGTTTTCAGCGATTGAACAATCGTTGGGGCCGGTCGACATCGTCGTCGTCAACGCCACGCCCGCCCAGCCACTCAAGCCCATCGAGGAATACGACTGGGCCTTCTACCAGCAGATGCTCGACTTCTTCGTGAAGAGTCCCTATCTCCTGGCCCGTCGCGCGCTGCCCGGCATGAAGGAACGTTGCCACGGCCGGCTCATCAACATCACGAGCGAGGTCTTTCACCTCGGCGTGTCCCCCTTCTCCGCCTACGTGGCGGCCAAGGGGGGCCAGACCGGCTGGTCGCGGAGCATGGCCCACGAACTCGCCCCGCACGGCATCACGGTCAACATGATCGCACCGGGCTGGATTCCGGTGGAGCGGCACAAGGACGATCCACAAGCCGAGAAAGATGCCTACCTCGCCACGATCCCGATGGGCCGCTGGGGAAGACCCGACGAAATCGGCTGGGCGGTCACGTATCTGGCCAGCGACGAGGCCTCCTTCGTGACCGGCCAGACGATTGCCGTCAACGGCGGCAAGACGGTCTGGTAGACGGCGGGCCGCGCGGCGCCGGGACGGCAGAAGTGCTACGTCCGCCGTTCCGACGGCGGAGGGGCTCGTCGCGTGGCGAGGATACGCCAAATGCTCCTCGAGCTTCCGCCGATCCCGGCTCGCCGTTTGATGAAAAAGAGCGCGGACACCCGCACATCAGGCGTCGTAATACAGGCAGAACTCGTACGGATGCGGCCGGAGCCGCATCGGCTGAATCTCCTGCTCCCGCTTGAACTTGAGCCAGGTCGCGATCACGTCCTCCGTGAAGACGTCGCCCCGCAGCAGGAAGTCGCTGTCGCGTTCGAGGGCATCGAGCGCCTCGTCGAGCGAGCCGGGGGCCTTCGGCACGTTCGCCAGTTCTTCCGGCGGCATGTCGTAGATGTCGCGGTCGAGGGGCTCCCCAGGATTGATCTTGTTCTGGATGCCGTCGATCGCCGCCAGCAGGATCGCCGAGAAGGAGAGATAGGGATTGCAGGTCGGGTCGGGACAGCGGAACTCGATCCGCTTCGTCTTGGGGCTCGTCGAATACATCGGAATCCGACAGCTCGCCGAACGGTTCCGCTGCGAGTAGGCGAGGTTCACCGGCGCCTCGTAGCCCGGCACGAGCCGCTTGTAACTGTTGGTGGTGGGGTTCGTCAGCGCGAGCAGCGCCGGGGCGTGGCGGAGGATGCCCCCCATGGCATGCAGTGCCATCTCCGAGAGGCCCGCGTAGCCCGAGCCGGCGAAGAGCGGATGGCCCGCCTTCCAGAGCGAGATGTGCGTGTGCATACCGGAGCCGTTGTCGCCGAAGATCGGCTTCGGCATGAACGTCACGGTCTTGCCCGCCCGCCGGGCGACGTTCCGCACGATGTATTTATAGAGGCACATCTGGTCGGCCATCCGCACCAGTTCCTGAAACCGCATGTCGATCTCGCACTGACCGGCCGTCGCCACCTCGTGGTGCTGCGCCTCGACGTCGATCCCGCACTGGATCATCGTCTGCATCATTTCGTTGCGGAGATCCATCAGCTGATCGGCCGGCGGACAGGGGAAATAGCCCTCCTTGTGCCGCAGCTTGTAGCCGAGGTTCGGCCGCTCGACCCGGCCTCGCGTCCACTCGGCCTCTACGGAGTCGAGATGGAAGTAGCCTTCGTGGGCGTTCTGGTCGAACCGCACATCGTCGAACACGAAGAACTCCGCCTCTGGTCCGATGAAGCAGGTGTCGGCGATGCCGGTGCTCTTCAGATAGTTCACCGCCTTGCGGGCCACGTTGCGCGGGTCGCGGGAATAGTCCTCCCGCGTGATCGGATCCTGCACGTTGCAGACCATCACGAGCGTGGGGATCTGGGCAAACGGATCGACGAAGGCTGAATCGGGCACCGGCACGAGCAGCATGTCACTCTCGTTGATCGCCTGCCAGCCGCGGATGCTCGAGCCGTCGAAGCCGAGACCGTCCTCGAAGGTGTCTTCCTCGAGCTTGCCGACAGGAATCGTGAAGTGCTGCCACGCGCCGAGAAAATCGGCAAACCGCAGATCGACCGCCTTCACTTCCTTCTCGCGGCACATCGCGAGCACTTCGCGGGGCTTCATCGTGGGCACTTCCTGGGAAATCGTGGAGACCGAGCCGGATCCTCCCTCAATCATACTTCCACGGCGGGGATCAGTTGCCGGCGAAGCCACGTTCGGCCAGCCAGCGGCGGCATTCGACCGTCCAGGGGTGCAGTCGGGCGGTATCGAATCCGTCGTAGGGACGGAATCCGAGGCCGATCCCGTGCCCACCCTTTTCATAGACGTGGAGTTCGAATGGCCGGCCATGCCGCCGCAACGCCGCGGCCAGGTCGAGCACCCCCTCCAGTTTCACACCTTTGTCCTCGACGGTGTGCCAGACGAACACCGGCGGCGTCGAATCGGTCACGGCCAGTTCACCGGAGAGTTGCCGCGCGAGTTCCTCCGGGGGATTCTCCCCAAGCAGGTTCTTTCGCGATCCACCGTGGGTGTTTTCTGGCAGCATGCTCACGACCGGATAGCAGAGCACGCCCAGCGTTGGCTTGGACGGCTGTCGATCGATCGGATCGGCGGCGGCCGGATCGCCGTCGTCGCCATGGGTGAGCAGCGTGACCGCGAGATGGCCACCGGCCGAGCTGCCCATCACACCCACGCGCTCTGGATCGATCCCCAGCCGCGCATGCTCCGCCCGCACCAGCCGCATGGCCCGCGAGACGTCGCCGAGCATGACCGGATGCCGATATCCCTTGCTACCGAGCCGGTAACGGAGCACGAAGGCCGAGATACCCTGCGAATTGAGCCACTTCGCGTAATCGCTCCCCTCGTGGTCGGCGAGCCCACCGTAGCCACCGCCGGGACAGACCACCACCGCCGCCGTCGGCTGCTTCGCGCCGCGTGCCGGCCACCAGATCACCACGGGA
>JBIIOL010000007.1:0-20919 GCA_044336965.1 Pirellulales bacterium
CGCGATCGCGGCCGTCTCGACGCGGAGGATGTGGGGCCCGAGTGAAACGCGGATGACGCCCGCACGGTCGGCGGCAGTCAGTTCTTCGTCGGTGAATCCTCCCTCGGGGCCAACCAGGGCGATCATCGCCGTGGCCGTCGGGGGCACACCTGCGGCATCGAGCGGCCTGCCGCCGGGATGGGCGATCACGACGCATGCGCCGGCGGGCATCTCGGCCAGCAGCCTGTTGAGCGGGCATCCCGCCGCGATCTCCATAAGCGTGTTGCGGCCACACTGCTTGCAGGCCTCGATCACCACCCGTTCAAGCCGTGCCTGCGCGGATGCGGTCGCCTCCGCCACGCCGCGGGTCGTCTCCAGCGGCACGAGTCGCGCTGCTCCCAGTTCCGTGAGCTTCTCGATCATCCACTTCTGCCGGTCGCCCTTGGGGAGCGCAACAGCGAGCGTGACCGGTATGCCGCGCGGGTTGGCATCGACCCGTGGCTGGCCGGCGTCGAGCTCCACGCGATCCCGTCCGATCGCCGCCACACGTGCCGGCCACTCGCGGCCACTGCCGTCGAAGAGCGACACGGTGTCGCCGACCTTCGCGCGGAGCACCCTTGTGAGATGGCGGGCCTCGTCGCCTTCGAGGATGGCCCGGTCTCCGGTCGGCTGCGTCGTGATGAAAAATCGTTCGCTCATGGGAGTTTGGCCGACAGACTGTTGGTTTCGCGGCGAAAACTTCGTCCTGACGCAGGGCATCTCGGCCGCTACACTCCCGTCATCATGTCACGCGACCACTGGAAATTCACTGGGGCCCCTTTCGATGGCGGACTGGAACCGGCAACTTTCCATGCCGGCGGTCCGCAGGAAGAGGCTCTCGCGCGGATGGAATGGCTGCTCGACGAGCGGCAGCGGTTTGGTCTCGTCATCGCCGCGGAGGGCTACGGCAAGAGCCACCTGGCCGCGATGGCGGTCCGCCGCCTGGGCGGGCTCGGCGCCGAGACGGCGCTTCTGTCGCTGCGCGGCCTCGCGGCTGGCGACTGGATTGACCTGTTGCTCGAACGTCTGCCGCTCGATCCGCTGAGTCGTGCCGAGCCGCTGCGGCCCTGGCAGAAGCTGGAAAACAGACTTCGCGAAAATACGCTCATGGAACGCCCGACGGTGCTCGTCTTCGACGACATCGACGAGGCGCCTGCCGACGCGCTCGACGGTATCGCGCGGCTCGTGGGAGCTGCCGAGCCGCGATTTGCCCGCACGGTCGTGGTGGCCACAGCGACTCCCGAGGGACTGTCGCGGGTGCCGGCCTCCATCCGCCAGCGGGCGAGCCTGCGGATCGAACTCGCGGCCTGGAGCGAGGACGACGTCGCGGGCTTTCTGACGCAGGCGATCACGCGAGTCGGGGGCGATCCCGGCATCTTTCCCGCCGAGGCCGCCGCCACGCTGGCGCGGTTCGCCGGTGGCGTGCCTCGCACCGTCAGCCACCTGGCGCAGCTCAGCCTGGCCGCTGCGGCGGGCGACGGTCTCGATCGGGTCGACGCCGCCACGGTCGAACGGGCCTGGCGTGAACTCTCCATGGCCGCGGCCGGGGAAAGCCGGGAATCCTGGGCGCAGCATGACGATGGGACGCAGCCCGGCACCGACCGCGAGTCATTTCAGCCGCGGGTGCGGGTGGTCCGCCGGCTCTGGGGCTGAGGCATCCGGAATTCACATTCCCCGGCCCACGCCGGGGGCTTGTATGGGACATTCCCATACAAGCCCGGAGCGTGAGCGATGGGACTCCCCGTCGCAGGCCGCGTTACTTGCGGATCGATTTGATCGCCTGCTGGGCGGCCTCGCGGACCTTCGCGTCGCCGTCCTTCAGCAGTGACTCGAGCGCCGGCAGCGCCTGCTTCGCGCTGGCCCCCATGTTGCCGAGTTCCTTCGCCGCATTGACCTGTTTCTTGGCGGGCCCGTTCTTCAGATCGTCGATGTAGCCATCGACGAGCAGGTTGCCCATCGTCTTTGGACCCTTCGGGCGGTTGCCATTGCGGGCCTTCTTCTTCGCGGAGTTGGAGCAGCCGGGTGCCCCGCTGGCGAGCACGGCTCCTGCGACACCCACGACAGCGAGGAACCAGCGTCGGGATGGCGGTGGTGCGGATTGCGTCATCGGAGAGGCCCTTGTGGAGCCTGTGGACATTGTGGGAGTTTGACGATCGTAACAAGAATGCTCGGTCATCGGTATCGGGCTTTGGAAAACGGACGGGGCCGCGCATTGGAGCCTTCTGGATGATCGCGTACACTGGCGAGCCTCACGGCAGTTGATCGTCTGCTGTGCAAAGCCGACACGATCCAAGCGACACCGGGAACTAATGCGTGGGCAGAGACGCCGAACCGCAGCCGTCGAGAATCGTCGCCATCTCGCCAGACGATGGCTCCGCGATCGACCTCCGCAATCCCGCGCTGGCCGCTGTGCTCTCGTGGGCCGTGCCCGGGCTCGGACAGATCTACCAGGGCCGCACGACGAAGGGCAGCCTGTTCATGGCGGCCATCCTCACCACATTCGTCCTGGGGCTGTGGCTGGGCGGGGGCAAGGTCGTCTATGCGTCGTGGAAGCCCGGCGACACCCGCTGGGCGTTCGTCTGCCAGGCCGGCGCCGGTCTGGTGACCCTTCCGGCTGTTGTCCAGTCGGCTCACCTGCTCGGGCCGGCTCGCCAGCCGCTGATGTTGGGCGGGTTCATGGCGCCGCCGCTTGCCCCCGGCCAGTATGTCTCCCGGGCCTATGCAGACCGGCTTGTGCGGCACGATCCCGACATCCAACCTGACGATTTCTTCGACAAGCCGCCGCAGAAACAGTTTCGCCGCGATCAACTCGCCCAGTGGCATCGCGGGCTGGGCAAGTTCTTCGAGATCGGCACGCTCTACACGATGCTCGCTGGCATGCTGAACCTGCTCGTGATCTACGACGCCTGGGCAGGTCCGCTCGGTCCATCCGAGGACGAAAAAAAACGCCGCGCTGCCGGTCCGGCTGCCGCGGCCGCACCGATGGCAGCGGCTGAACCCTCTTCCTGACACCCCGAACCTTACGGCCCACACTCTCCCAACGAAGGACTCGCTCGCATGGTCGCGACGACGGTACTGGCACTCATGGATGTTTCCTCATGCATGTCATGCATGTCATGCATGTCAGGGTTTTCATGGCTCGGGCAGATGCCGCTGCTGGCATCGCTTGCCGGGAGGGTGCCCGGCATTTTCTTCGGGCTGCCGCTGGTGGCCTTGGCCAGCCTGATCTTCGCGGCCACGCATCACGAGGATCCGGTGCAGATCCGTCTGGCGACGGTGCACTGGACGGTATGGCTGGGCGGCATGCTCGGCATGGTGCTGGCGGTGGTGCTGCTGCTCGGCTGGCTGCAGTAGCGGTCGTCACGCTTGCGCGGCGAGGCGGCGGAGTTGGCCGCAGGCGGCGTCGATCCGGGCTCCCTTGCGGCGGCGGACCTGCACGTTGACGCCCGCTGTCCGAAGCACGTCGAGAAACCGCTCCTGCGATCCCTGGGTCGGTTCCCGCCACGGCAACCCGGCCACGGCGTTGTAGGGGATCACGTTGACCAGCGCCGCCCGCCGGCCGAGCAGACGGACCAGTCGCTTGGCGTCTTCGGGCGAGTCGTTCACGCTGCCGAGGAGCACGTATTCAAACGTCAGTCGCCGGCCCGACGCCTCCCAGTAGCGGTCGGCGGCTGCCATCACGTCGGCCAGACCGATCGACTTGTTCACCGGGACGAGCCTGGTTCGCAGCTCATCTTCTGCGGCATGCAGCGAGACGGCCAGATGGTAGCCAGGGTTCTCCTCGGTCAGTCGGTCGATGGCCTTGGGCAGACCCACCGTCGAGACGGTGATTCTCCGCTGTGAGATGCCGAAGCCCTCGGGATCCTGGGCGGTGGCCAGCGCCGGCAGGAGTCGGTCGAGGTTGGCCAGCGGCTCCCCCATGCCCATGACGACGATGTGGCTGAGCCGTTCGTCGGCCGGCAGGAGCAGTTGGAGCCTGAGCAGTTGCTCCAGAATCTCACCGGTAGTGAGGTTGCGGATCACGCCGTCGAGGCCACTTGCACAGAACACGCAGCCCATCGCGCAGCCCACCTGCGAACTGATGCAGACCGTGCGGCGGTCGCCGTCCCGCAGGAGCACGCACTCGATCCGCTGGCGGTCGTGAAGTTCCAACAGGAGTTTCTCGGTGCCGTCGTCGGCCTTCGAGTGCTTCGCGATCGTCGTCGTCCAGATCCTGAAATCCGCTTCCAGGTGCGTTCGCAGTTCCTTGGGGAGGTCGGTCATGTCGGCGAACGACGCCGCCCGTCGACCGAACAGCCAGCGGCGGATCGCCTTGGCCCGCCAGACCGGCTGCTGCCGCTGCGTGAGCCATCCGCCGAGCAGGCCGTCCGGCCTGGCGTCGCCCTCCAGAATGTGGGGGAGGCCCGGAACGGGGCCGGGCGCGGGGTTTTCAACGTGGCTGGCGTCGCCGGAATCGGCGGGGTAGATTTCTGAAGTCATTCGGCCCATCATACGCAGGCCGAGGCCGTCGACGCAGGAACACCCCGCAAGAACTCCCTTCTGCAGCATCATGACCGAGAAAAACTTTGAAGAGCGGACGCGGTGGGTCTATGACGAACGGGCGTTTCCGATCTGGAATGCCTCGTTCGACAAGGCGGATCGCACGGAGATGATCCGGGAAGATCTCTGGGCGGGCCGTAGCATCGCCATCCTGCTGGCCGTACTGGTCGCGATCGGGCTGGTTCTGGCCCTGACGACCGTCGCTTTTGTCCTCAACTGGCGCTGACCGGCCTTTATCGAGTCGACTCTGCCTGATCCGGCATCGTCTAGCTCGGCGGTCGGTGTTGCCGGTCAGGGCACCCGCTCGTTGACCGTCCCCCCATCCGGGCGTTAATCTCTCGGACTGAAAATTTGCGGGGGGGCTTTCAGTGCCGGAATGTGGTGGGTGTTCCATGTCGACTCGACGAGTGCTGACGTCCCTTGCGGGCCTTTGCCCCGAACCCGTGTCCGTTTCCGCCCCTGCCAAGCTCAATCTCTCGCTGGCGGTCCTTGCCCGCCGCGCCGACGGCTTCCATGAGATCGAGTCGCTGATGGTGCCTGTCACGCTTGCCGACACCGTGCGTGTGCAGGTGTCGCAGGTGCCTGGCATCAGGCTCCGCGTACGGTTTGCTGGCAGGCTGGCGACGCCTGTCGGCTCGGCTCTCGCCCACGACGTGCCGACCGACGCGACCAATCTCGTGGTGCGGGCCGCGCAGAGCCTGGCCGTCGAGGTGGGGCTGGCGCAGTCCCCCGACTCGCCCTGTACTCCCGGTCTCGATATCGATCTTGTGAAGCGCATTCCTTCCGGCTCGGGTCTCGGCGGTGGATCAAGCGATGCGGCGGCGGTGCTCATGGCGGCAACGCAGGCCTGGGGTCTCGACGTGCCCTCCGACCAGCTCGCCGCGATCGGCGCGCGGATCGGCAGCGACGTGCCGGTGTTCTTCGCAGGCGGCGCCGCGATTGCCGGGGGCCGCGGGGAGCGGATCGAGACGGTGGCGGGAGTGCCTCCGCTCCATGCCGTGATCGCGCGTCCGTTGGCCGGGCTGTCGACGGCGGCGGTCTACGCGCGGTGCACGCCGGATGCGTCGCGCCGCGGGACGGCACAGCGGCTGGCGGCTGCGCTCGCGGCCGGACGCTTCCGCGGCGCGGTGCCGCTCATGCACAACAGCCTGGAAGAGCCCGCGCGAAGCATGTGTGCCGAGGTAGCACGCCTGCTCGAGCATTTTTCCAGGGCCGGCGCGACGCATCCGATGCTCACCGGCAGCGGGAGCGCCTGCTTTGCACTCATGCGTTCGGCGATGGAGGCGCAGCGCGTGGCCGCGCGGCTCGAAATGGCGGGGTGGCCCGGTGTGTTTGCCGTGAGGCTCGCCCCCACGGCCCGTGAATCGTTGGCCGTTGCGGCGTGCGACTGATGCGCGAGGGGGCAACGGTGAGGAGATAAGGTTCCACTGTCGGCGACCTGGGGAGGTGCGGCCGGCGGTGGGGAAGGGGGCTCGAGGGTATGGAAATCACCGAGGTTCGGATCAAGCTCGTCGAAAACGCCGCGGAACGTCTGCTGGCGTTCTGTTCGATCACGATCAACGCGGCCTTCGTAGTCCGTGATCTGAAGATCATCGGCAGTCCCAACGGGCCGTTCGTGGCCATGCCCAGCAGGAAGCTGTGCGCGCATTGCCATGCGTGCGGATACAAAAACCCGTTCAAGGCCAGCTATTGCAACCAGTGCGGCGTGAAGCTGGTGGAGGGTCAGCCGCCCCGGGATGGAGATGGCCGGATCAGGCTCTACGCCGACATCGCCCACCCGATCAACGCAGCCTGTCGCGACATGATCCAAAAGCGTGTCGTCAGGGAATACGAGGCGGAGTTGATCCGCGCACGGGAGCCCGGGTATGAGTCGCGTTACGAGGGAATCGGCGACGAGGAGCATCGTCCGCCAAGGCGTTAGGACTCGCCGAGGCTACTGCCGAACGAGCGAGTGGAAGTCGGCGGTGAGCCGGGCCGTGATCGGACCGGGCGTGCCGGAGCCCACCTTGCGACCGTCGATCTCGACGACCGGAATCACCTCCGCCGCCGTGCCCGTCAGGAAGCATTCGTCGGCGGTGTAGAGATCGTAGCGGGTGAGCGTGGTTTCGAGGCAGTCGAGGCCGGCCGCGTGCGCGAGGTCCATCACCGCGCCGCGGGTGATGCCCTCGAGGATCCCGGCATCGGGGGGCGGCGTGAGGAGGCGGCCCGACCGGACGACGAACACGTTGTCGCCCGTGCACTCGGCCACCTCGCCCTTGTGGTTGAGCATGAGAGCCTCGACACAGCCGGCCTGCAGTCCCTCGAGCTTCGCCATGATGTTGTTGAGGTAGTTGAGCGATTTGATCCGCGGAGAGAGCGCTGCCGAATGCACCCGCTGTGTGGCCGCCGTCACGATTCGCAGGCCCTTGTCGTAGAACTCCCGCGGGTAGAGGCTGATCGTGTCGGCGATGACGATCACCTGCGGGTTCTTCGTGCGGTTGGGATCGAGGCCAAGGCTGCCGGCGCCGCGGGTGACGACCAGCCGCACATAGCCATCGACCAGTTTGTTGGCGGCGAGCGTGTCGTTCACCGCCTTGGCAACGGCATCCTTCGTGAGCGGAATCTCCAGAGCGATCGCACGGGCACTATCCCACAGCCGGTCGATGTGGGTGTCGAGCCGGAAGACCCGGCCGGAGTAGCTCCGCAAGCCCTCGAACACGCCGTCGCCGTAGAGCAGGCCGTGGTCGAAGACGCTGACCTTGGCATCTTCCTCCGGCACGAGACGGTCGTTCATGAAGATGATCCGCGGCATGATCGGTCCCGTGGGCTTGGAGGATGTGGTTGGTATCAGGAAGTGAATACGAAATCGAGAAGTGAATACGAAATCAGGAAGTGAATACGAAATCAGGAAGTGAATACGAAATCAGGAAGTGAATACGACAGACGCATGCCCCGGAGGCCCGACATCATGCCTCACGCATCGGCGACCCGGCCGGCCGCCAGCCGCACGATCCTGGCCGCGCGGCGTGCGATCGCCGCATCGTGCGTGACGAGCACTATAGAAAGCCCGTCCCGGCGGTTCAACTCGCACAGGGCATCGAGAATCCCGGCCCCGCTGGCCTCGTCGAGATTCCCGGTCGGCTCGTCGGCAAGGAGCACGCTGGGCTGTGTGACCAGGGCCCGGGCGATGGCCACCCGCTGCATTTCGCCGCCCGAAAGCTGCCGCGGCTTGTGGTGCAGGCGGCCTCCCAGGCCGAAGCGGTCGAGCAGGCTCCGGGCCCGCTCGTGGGCCGAGGCTCGCACCCGCATCCACTCGAGCACGCCATGCCGCACCATCAGCGGCGCGAGCACGTTTTCGAGGGCATTCAGTTCCGGCAAGAGGTGATACGACTGAAACACCATCCCGATGGCGGTGTTTCGCAGGCGGTCTCGGCGGGCGGCTGGCAGGTTGTCTATCCGCGTGCCCCCGAGGTGCACCTCTCCGGAATCGGGTGCGTCGAGCAGTCCCATGAGATGCAAGAGCGTGCTCTTGCCGGAGCCGCTCTGGCCGATGACCGAGGCGAACCCGCCCGGCTCGAGCGTGAAGTCGACGCCACGGAGCACCTCCAGCATGCCGCCACCCGAGCGGTAGCTCTTCCGCACATCGCACACACGGAGCATCGCCCCGTCGCCATTCGGATCTCTGGCCTCTTCAGTCATGGCGCAGCGCCTCCACGGGATGGAGGCGAGCCGCCCGCAGGGCCGGCAGCACACTCGCCGCCACGGCGATCCCCACGGCGCCGACGATGATCCAGGCCACCGTGTAGGGATTCACGATCGTGGGGATCTTGAAGAAGTAGTAGATCGAGGGATCGAACACCCGCTGGCCCGTGCACCATTCCACGCCCGCACGGATCGCGTTGATGTTCCACGTGATCGCCAGTCCCAGCGCCAGGCCGACGCCCGCGCCCACGAGCCCCAGGAAGAGACCGTAGCCCAGAAAGATGCCGGCGATGCCGGTGGAGCCGGCGCCGAGCGATTTGAGGATCCCGATGTCGCGGGTCTTCTCCACCACGATCATGAAGAAGATGGCGAGGATGCCGAAACCTGCGACGGCGATGATCAGGAACAGGAGGATGTTGAGCACGGCCATCTCCATGTCGACGGCCGAGAGGAGCGGCCCCTGCTTGTCCCGCCAGGTGGAGACCGCATACATCTCCGCCGGGAATGCCTTCCGCAGCCGGTCGCGGACAACGTTCAATTCGGCGCCAGGCTTGAGCTTGATCTGGATCGAGTTGACGCTCGAGATGCCCGTCTGCGGATCGATCATGCCCCGCATCCGCTGGAGGGCCGCGATCGGCACGAAGACGAAGTTCGAGTCGTACTCGCTCATCTTGCTCTCGTAGAAATCGACGATCGTGAAGGTGTCGCTGACGGCCTTCGGCGGCGTGCCGGCGGTGGGGAAGGTGACCTTCACATCGTCGCCCGGCAGGATGAGAAACCGGTCGACACCGTCGGAGTCGCGGAAGCTCGCCAGCCCGATGCCCGGCACGATGCCGGTGAACTGCTCCTTGGCCGGGTCCATCGTGTCGCCCTCCTCGGGCCGGGCGGCACGGAAGGGATCGCGGCGGGCTGCTCCCGCTGCGGGGGCGGCCCCGCCGTCGGCGCTCGCCCCGCCGGCGGGCTGCCTGCCCTCTGCAGCGTCTGTGGCGGGCGTACTGCCGTCAGCCGTGGTCGCCGCCAGCACGGCGTCGACCTGCTGATCGATCGGACGGGCCGGCTGCCCGGCCGCGTCGCCGCGGGCTCCCATCTTCTCCCGCCAGAGCTTCTCGCGGGCCACGCGCATCCGCCTGTGCGGCCAGCCGGCGGCCTCCATCGCAGGACGGGTCGGCCCGTTCTCGCCTGCCTTGCCATCGGCCTGGCTGTCGAACGTGTCGTAGCCGCCGTCGCGGAGATTGAAAGAGAGCTGGCGGCGGTTCTCGGAATGCTGGAGGTAGGTGCCGAAGTCGCTCACCAGACTGTGCGTGGTCTCGTCGATGCCGATGAACATCACCTGCCGCGTGAGCCACTGACCGCGGACCTGGAAGCTGAGCATGGCCGGCACGGCGACGGTCGGTGTCATGCCCTCGATGTCGCCACCGGCCGCGCGGCGGATCTCCTCCATGTGCCATTTCGGATCCTGGAAGCCCGAGAGCGAGTGGCTCTCGAACACGAGGTCGGAAAGGATGCCGTGGATGCGCGTCTGCATCTCGTGGGAGAAGCCGGCCATCACCGCATTGACGACGATCATCGTCGCCACACCGAGCATCACGCTGGCGACGCATACCAGCGCGATCCAGCGGGTGCGGAGATACCGCCAGCAGAGGAGGAGTTTGTACATGGTGGCTCTGGCTCGCGGGCGGGAACGGTGGCGCGATCAGCCTTCCGCGTGCGGGCGGTGGATGGGAAACAGGATCACGTCGCGGATCGACGGCGCGGCCGTGAGAAACATCACCAGTCGGTCGATGCCGATGCCGAGGCCGCCGGCCGGTGGCATGCCGTGCCGCAGGGCGCGGATGAAGTCGGTGTCCATCCGGGCCATCGATTCCTCCTGGGCGAGCCCGGCCAGCTGCGTGCGGAAGAGTTCCTCCTGCAGGTCGGGGTCGTTGAGTTCGGTGTAGGCGTTGGCCAGTTCGATGCCGGCCACGTAAAGCTCGAAACGCTCGGCGACGTGCGGGGCGTCGGCTTTGCGTTTCGTGAGCGGGCAGATGGCGGCGGGATAGTCGATGACGAACACCGGTCCGGAGAGCGTCTTCTCCACCGTGGCCTCGAAGAGATCACTCTTGATGACGTCGGCGTGACGGCCGGCCGTCTCGATGCCGCGGGCCGCCGCCTCCGCAGCCACGCTGGCGGGATCGGCCGGATTGCAGCCGGTCACCTCGGCGATGAGGTCGTCGTATTTCGCACGGCGGAACGGGGGCGTGAGGTCGACCGTGTGCCCCATCCACTCGAATCGCGTCGGCGTGCCGGCGGCCTTCGCCGCCTCCACGAAGATCGCCTCGGTGAGGTCCATCATCGTGAAGTAGTCGCCGTAGGCCTCGTAGGCCTCCATCATCGTGAACTCGGGGTTGTGCCGCGGGCTCACGCCCTCGTTGCGATAGACGCGGCCCAGTTCGAACACGCGTTCCATGCCGCCCACGAGCAGACGCTTGAGATGCAGTTCCAGTGCGATGCGGAGCACCAGCGGCATGTCGAGCGCGTTGTGGTGGGTCTTGAACGGCCGGGCCGCCGCTCCGCCGGCGCTCTCCTGGAGCGTGGGGCCTTCCACTTCGAGATAGCCCCGCGACGACAGCACGCGACGGACCGCCTCCACGATTCGGCACCGCGCCACGAAGCGGTCGCGAACCCCTTCGCCGTGGATGAGGTCGAGATACCGCATCCGCTGCCGCAGGTCGGCGTCGACCAAGCCGTGATACTTGTCGGGAGGCGTCTCCAATGACTTCGTGAGAAACTCGATACCCGAGGCGAAGACGGTCATCTCGCCGGTCTTCGAATGGCCGAGCCGCCCGTCGAAGCCGACCAAGTCACCGAGGTCGAGGCAGTCGATGATCTTCCAGGCATCGGGGCCGACCTGCTTCTTGCCGAGCATGATCTGGATTCGGCCGGTGCGGTCGTGGAGATCGATGAAGACAAGGCTGCCGGCGCTTCGCAGGAGCATGATCCGGCCGGCCACGCGGACAGTGGGGCCGGCGGTGAACTCCGGTGAGGGATCGAGCGTGGCCCCCGTGCCGCGGACCTCCGCGATCGGCGTGGCGCTGTCGTATCGCTTGCCCCAGGGGTCGATCCCGAGGCCGCGGAGCTTGTCGAGCTTGTCGCGGCGGGCCTTTTCCAGGCCCGATGTGGTGGTGGCAGGCGCGGCGGGGGCCGTTCCGGCGGGGCGGTCGGAGGGACTCTTTCCGACGTGGCGGTCGGAGGAGGTAGGTTCCTGGGGCTGTGACACGTGCGTCTCGGGGGCCGGGGGAAGGGTGGAGCGGCGGGGTCCCAAACGGGACTCCAGAACTGGAAACCAGACATCGGAAAAGGAAACCCGGATTGTCGGCTTTTACGGCGATTTCGAGAAGGCGGGATTTCCCGGGGGGGCAGCGGCAAAAAAGCAGTGGGTCGGGCAGACGCCACTTTCCTCGTACGGGAAGCCGAAGACAGATCTATGGCAGCAGCCCGTGCAGGCCGCGCGGGCGAATCAGGTTTCTTGCATCGCAGCACCTCTTGCCTTACACTCAAGTAAGGAAATTGGGGAGACCGAAAGCAAGCCAGGGAGACTGCAATGTCGACTGCAACGCTCACCAGCAAAGGCCAGATCACCATCCCGGTGGAGGTCCGGCATGACCTCAAGGTCGATGCCGGCGATCGAGTGGAATTCATCCAGATCGCGCCGGGCCGCTATGAATTCGTGGCGGCCAATCGAAGCGTCACCGAACTGAAGGGCATGTTCGGCAAGGCCGCCAGAAGGGTGTCTATCGAAGAGATGAACGCAGCCATTGAGCGGCGCGGGGCGTCGGCGCGATGATCGGTCTCGATACCAACGTGCTGGTGCGATACATCATGCAGGACGACCCCAAACAGTCGCCGAAGGCCACCCGATTGATCGAGTCCCTGGATTCAGAGGATCCGGGCTTCATCACGGTGGTTTCAGTGGTCGAACTGTACTGGGTCCTGACCTCCTGCTACGGTCTCGGCGGTCATGATGTCAAGCGGGCCTTTGAAGGATTGCTGAGGGCCAAGCAGATCGTGGTCGACCGTGCCGATCAGGTGCTGCGGGCCTTGCGCGTCTTTGACGACGGGAAAGCTGATTTTGCAGACTGCCTCATCGAGCGGATCGCCTCTTCGGCGGGATGCGCCGAAACCTTGACCTTCGACGCGAGTGCGGCAAAGTATGCCGGCATGTCGCTGGTTCGCTGACGGGTTCCAACTCAAACCCTGACCCCTCCCAAGTTTTTGTAGCAGTAGAGAAGCCGGGATTTCCCGGGTTGGCAGCCGCGGAAAAGCGGCGTGTCCGTGTATAAAGCCCGATCTATGAGCCTTCATCAACGCCCCAGCCTGTTCAGCGTCGAACTGCGGACCGCCCGTTGGGAGGAACTGCTCGATTGGTATCGCAACGTGCTGGGCCTGCGGGTGCTCGTTCGCGTGGTGGACGACGGCTACGCGCTCTTCGAGGCGGGGGACACGCGGTTGGCGATCCTGAATCGACCGTCACCAGGCGAGCCGAGCCAACGCTGGAGTCTGGGCTTCGAAGTGGTTGATCTCGACGCGGTGCACGAGCGACTGGCGGCGACCGACTCAGACGTGACGGCACCGAAACTCCACGCCGAGGGCTTTCGGGAACTGATCACCGCCGATCCCGACGGCAACCGGATCCGGCTCTTCTCCTGGCCGACGGGGCATTAGGCATCGGGCATCACAGCTCATCGAGCAGCTTTTTGGCGCGGGCCCGGGCGGTAGCTGGTGATTTCACGATCTCGGCGAGGCCGGACTCAACCGCAGCGGCCTTGTCCGTATCAGTCTGCCGAATCTCGTCGACCAGCTTCGGGAACAACTCTACCTCGCTGCCGACGGCCTGCCCCTGAACGTAGCCCTCGAGGAACGAGCGAACATCCTGCAGGGGGTCGCGGGCAACCTGGATCGCTCGCTCTTTCGGTACGTTGCTCGGCCCGCAGCCGGCGGCCGCAAGGCAGAGCCATGAGCATGCGACGAGGCGGATGATGCGTCGCATCAGAGCGACCCCATGCCGAAGACCGCGCCGTCCTTGCGGTTACCGAGCCGCTGGAACGTGACGATGTCTACCTGGTCGCCGATGTAGAGCACCGCACCGTCGGCCATCACCGCATTCACGCCGCCGCCGTGAAGGCTACGGGGCGGGTTAATTTGGAAGGGAGCGTCGTTTACCCATCCGCCGATGCCGTTCATGGTGTTCGGATATCTCCAGTTCGGCGGTGCGGCGGTGTTGATGACCGTCTGGGTGGGGAGCCCAAGGCTCCAGTAGCGGCCGCCGGCGACGCCCGTGCCCGTGGCTGTACTTCCGCCGATCGCGTCGAGCTGAGCCGCAGTGGGATCGTTGTACGGCCAGCCTCCGCTCGGTGAGTTTCCCACCGCCTGGAGGTCGTAGGGATACGTCGCGGTCGCGGCTCCGGATCCCGACAGCATCTCCGCCGCCAGGAGCGTCTTCGACAGGCCGTCGCTGACGTCCTTCATCGTCCACGCCTTCACGGGGTTCACCATGCCGTTTTGGCTATCGGGTGCTCCTTGGGTGTGGCTCTGTACGTTGCTGCCCGACGAGAACGAATAGTTGTTTCCAGCGTAGCCCGTAGCCGGCCTGTTTGCCGTCGGGCAATTAAAACCTGTCACCCGTCTCAATCCGAAGGACGCGTTGTCGTGGTAGGAGCCCTGGCCGCGGGTCGGATTCGCATACGAGTAAAGAGCCGATTCCTCGACGAAGGGAAGCAAAACGACGTGAGCGCTCAGACGCGTGTACGTCTGCCAGGCGCCATTGGCGACCACGTCCCAGCCCGGCGGATAGTTGGCGCTCAGCGGAAACGTCTTCTTGGCGTCGTGGTAGTTGTGCGTGGCGAGGCCGAGCTGCTTGATGTTGTTGCTGCAGGCGGTACGTCTCGCCGCCTCTCGGGCCGCCTGGACCGCCGGGAGGAGCAGGCCCACGAGCGTGCCGATGATCGCAATCACGACCAGAAGTTCGACGAGCGTAAACCCGGTCCTCGTGCGAAGCCGTCCTCGGTGACCGTCCGGAATGACTCGGTTTGATGCAGCCTGTGTTCGTGTCATGAGCATGAATTCCTCCCCGGCCGGTCCTTCCTGGGCACTCGGAAATCCCGGCGTCTGTATTCTTTTCCGCCGACGAGCCAAAAAGTGCCAAAAATCATGATTCTTCGATAAAGCCCGCTTTACTGCGGTGGCTGTGCGGGCAGCGCACCCCCGGCCCGCAGGTATCGAGCTGCCTCGCCGGTGAGCCTCAGGTAGTGGTCGTTCGGCAGTCCCTCCAGGCCCAGAAGTCGCTTGGCCGGCTCGCCGGCCGGCGGGTCGGTGCACTTGAAGATGGCCGTGCCCTCGTCCACCTCGTCGAACATGGCGACGTAGACTGTCTCGGCCCCCACGCGACTCGCCTCGGCGAACTGCCGCCAGAGAAATTCCCCTTTGCGGCGGGGAATCTGTCCGAGCGGCCCGCCGTGGAGGTTGTGCCAGCTGAAGCCGGGGAAGGCGACCGGCATATAGAGGATCGATCGCTCCCGGCACCATTCGAGGTCGGCGGCCCAATCCCGGGTCGCATGGCGAGAGACGTCGTCCGTCGTGCTGTAGCGGCCGACCGTCCAGGGGCTCACGACGTCGCACATGACAACCACCTCGTGGAGCGACTTGTCGGCCGTAGAGTCGCGGTTGAGCGTTCGCCAGCCGGTGGGAATTCCTCCCATTACGGCGCAGCCGTCAGCCTTGAGCGCCGCAACGATCTCGCGGCAGTCGGCGATTCCATACGCCCGCTTGTCGCCAAACCCGATCCCCCACACGGCCACGAGCGGCTTGCCGGCCAGCCGCAGATATGCCGGATCGGTGCCGATCTGCATGCGGTCCCGCAGCGCCCGCCAGTCGGCCAGCACATCGGCCGCACCGCCCGGCTTGAGCCCAGAGAGGTCATACATCACGGCGTAGGCCCGGCTGTGCCGATTCGCGGACGTTCGGCAGTGGTCGAGCACGACCGTGCAGTTGCGCAGGTGCCTCGGGCTCGCCAGCGGCGCGGCGAATCGCTGTACGAAGACCCCGTCGATCCCGTACTCCCTCATCCAACGGAAATGCGTGTCTACCGTCTGCGGGTGGAACGAACTGAACAGTTCCACCGGCCGGCCATCGCTGCCGATGAGGGCTGTGGCGTGCCGCGCCTCTGGGGCCAGTTCGGAGACGTCAGGCAGGATGTCGATGCCGATGGTGTCGAGGTCCGGAGGCCGTTTGCCATCGCGGAACCAGTGCTTCCAGCCGAGGTTGGCACCGTCGTCGGGTGTGTTGAACCAGCCCTGATAGCCGCAGAGGATTTTTCCTTTCAGTCCTTCCTGCGGTTGTGCAACGGTCGCCGGACCGGCATAGGGCTTCATGGTTTCGGCACGGATCACCTCGAGTTCAAGCTCGGTCGCGGCCGCGGTCCCGCAGCAGATGCACGCCACCCGGAGGAATGCCACCCAGAGAAATGCGCCGCAGAGCAACGCCTGCAACGCGGGCGTTACGAACCGTCGCCTCATGGCGCGGCCTCCACGGCGGTGGTGATGCTCGACCAGGTCGTGCCGATGGCGATGTCGCCAACCAGCACATCTCCTCGGCTGACGATCTCCACGGAGACCTGATCGAAGACATGGTCCGTGGCCATGCAGTCGGTGGCGACCGACCACTCGAGTGGCTCGCGGTCGCCGAGCCTTCCGGCTGGGAGCACGCAGGCGAAGACCTGGTCGGGCTGCGTTCGGCCCGCGACGATCTTGGCCACGATGGCGACCGTCTCGCCGGGCGGCTGTGGCACGGCGGAACGAACGCTCTGGCCGTCGAACTTCACGGCCAGGGTGTCGGTCTGGTAGACCGCGAGTTGCAGTGCGGACCGGCGTTCGATCTCCTTCTCGGTCGTGAGGCCGTAGGTGCGGAGCACGAGCATCGCGAGATTGGGATCGTTTTGCTGCGTGGCGGCCCGCCGCACGAGATACCGCACATACCAGACGCCGTCGGTGCCGAGGTCGATCGGTCTGCTGAGATATCGGTGCGCGGCCGACATCCCGTCTCCGGCATGGGCGATCGCTCCGGAGGATTCGCCGCTCAGGCCCGGATGCACGATGGCAAACTCCGGCATACCAGCATGCGCAATCCAGGGTTTTGTCCAGCCGGAGCCGCCATCGGCGTTCCCGATCCATGGCGTGTCGGTGTCAAAGCGGTCCGCGGCCAGCGGCGGCACTGGTGCCATCGATGGAGGCGTCGCGGCCGCCGCACCGCGGGCGGCGAGCAAAGGGTCGAATGCGATGGGACGGCCGCCTGCCGCGCGGCCGGTATACGAGCGGGCCGTTTTGGCGGGCAGGAGTTCGGCCGCCGGGCTGCTGCCTATGGGCGTGCGGCGAACGGTGCCGTCGGCCACGTGCAGATCCTCGGAGCCGGGTTTGACCACCGCCGAGTATTCGGTCCCGACATCGATGAGCGTCGAGCGGGGGGTGGTGATCGAGATCGACTCGCAGGTGACGTCGCCACGGAAGGAGAAAGCCGCCTGATCGACGTGCACGGCGTTGCGCGACACGATCGCGAAGCGGGCATCTTCGTCGAAGCACAGCTGCGCCCCACCGTCGAAACGGAGCGTGCAGGAGCCATCCGTCAGGTAGAAGCGGCCGGGGGCAAGCCGCGCGCCACGCGTGGCGGGCTTGTCGTTGAGAAAAGCCGACGGCCCCGCATCGATGATCGTGGCCACGTAGGGCTGGAACGAGGGTGCGGCCTGCTCGATCGTGGCCGGCGCAGCGGGCCGTCGCATCTGGCCGCCGAGGAGGAAGGCCGCGACCGCGACCGTCGCGGCGAACCCGCACCAGGCCGCCGGCCGCTGCCATGCGGTCATACGCGTCGCACGAGACGCATCATTCGCGTCGTCTTCGATCACCGGCAGGACGTTCAGGCGGGCGTGCATGTCGAGATACCACACGTAGAACCTGCGGGCGGCGGCATCCGATCGCAGTCGCTCGGCGAGGCGATCAATCTGTTCCGCGGTCGCCGTCTCATCGCAGATCGCGGAGAGGATCTCGTGCAGGCTCGAGTCGTTGTGGGTGTCGCTCATACGGCCTCGGTTCCCAGGTCATTGCCCATGTCGTTTCCCAAGAGGACGCTGCGGCCCACGCAGTCGAACAGCAGCCGGCGCACGCGTTCGAGATTGCGAAACGTCGTCCGGCGGCTGACGGACAGCCGTTGGGCGATGTCATCTGGTGAAATCCGGTCGATGTAGCGGGCCTTGATGAGGTCGCGGTCGGTCCTGCCGAGCTTCGCGAGGCACTTCTCCAGGGCCACGAGCCGCTCCGCGAGCACCGGCTCCTCGGTCTCACGTTCGCGGGCCACCAGTTCCAGCACCTCCACAGGAAGCAGGACGGTTCGTCGCGGATTGCGATCGCGGTGCTGCAGCACCTTCAGGTAGGCGAAGCCACAGGCCCAGGGGAGGAACGGCCGCGAGCGGTCGTATTCGGCGAACTTCCGCGACAGGGTCAGGCAGACCTCCTGCATCACATCCTGCGCATCCTGCTCGTGGGGAAGGAGCGTATAGATGTAGCGGCGCAGGTGGTCGTGGTTGACCGTGATCAGCTGCACGAAGAGGTCTTCGCTGCGTGGTTCGCCGGAGTCCCCCGTGCGGTGCTGCGATGGCTCGTGGCGGTCTGGGAGGGGCATGAAGGTGGGCCGTGGACAGCGGGCCATACCGCGGGAGTGGAACACCAAGTATTCGCCCCCGGCGGTGAAAAGTGCCAAGAAGGGCGAAGGAGACGCCGAAAAGAGCTGCGTCCCCTCTCTAGTCCAGCCCGTCGTCGGGCTCCATCTGCGTGCTGGTGGTGGTCGCGAAGTAGAGCGTGACGGCCGCCATGCCGAGACCGAAGAGAAGAATCAGTGCGAGGGCCACCCCCATCGCGCAGCCTGCCCGGCCGTCATCGGAGGCGAGTGAGGCCAGCTTGCCCTTGCTTAAAGTCGCCGTGGCCGCGGAACCCGTGTGGATTTCCTCCGCACTGCGTGCCTGATCCTGGTTGACTGAACTGTCGAGGGCGAGCAGGAAGCTCCGCGCGTGGCGAAAGAAGAGAATCGGGCAGAGCACGGCGGCGGCGAGGCAGACGGCGAGCGTCGTTTCATTCGAGAGGCCGAGGCCCATCACCAAGAGCGCATAGAGGGCTCCGGTGAGGATCACCGTGGCGCCGTAGTTCAGATAGATCGACCCAAGATAGAAGCCCGGCTCCCGCTCGTAGGAGAAGCCACAGTGCGGGCAGGCCTCGTGCATCCGAAACCAGCCGCGGAAGAGCGACCCAATGCCGCACCGCGGGCAGCGGAGCTGCACGGCGTGGGAAAAAACGCGGAACCGGGAGGGGAGTTCGGGCATGATGCGAGGTTTCCGACAGAATATACTGAAGACTCGGCGAAGTCCCCGCTTGCCCTCCGCCCGTGACGATGAACGCCATGCCTGCCCTGAGCCGAACCCGTGAGCCCCGCACGCCCTTCGAGGAGAAATACCTCGCCGAGGCGCGGCGGATCTGTCTGGAGACGGTGACCGATCCGCGGTACGAGATTTTTCTGTTTGGGTCGCGGGCCCGCGGGCATTGCGACCACGGGAGCGATGTCGACATCGGGATCGCCGGGCCCGAGCCACTCCCCGGTGGCATCTCAAGGCTGCTCTGGCTGCTGACCGAATCCGACGTGCCGTGGCGGTGCCAGGTGGTTGATTTCGCGCTGGTGACCGACGAGAAGTTCCGAAAGCATGCCTACGAGGGTCGCGAGATATGGCGAGCGGCGAACTAGGCCAGGACAATCTCCAGCGGGCACTGAAGGGTTTTGCGGAGGTGCTCGACCTTGAAATCGCCGGGTATTCCGACGCCATTCGAGACGCCATCGAAAACGGCCGCATCCAGAAGTTTGAGTATTGTGCCGAGCTCTTTTGGAAATACGTGCGGTCGTGCCTGCAGGCGGAAGGGAAGGAAGTGCCCAACAGTCCTCGGGGCGCGATGAAAGAGGCGTTGGCCCGAGGCTTCCTGGCAGAAGCCGAATACCCGGCAGGCATGCAGATCTACGAAGACCGCAATACGTGCAGCCACATCTATCGGCAGGAGATCATTCCGCTGATCCTCGGCCGACTGCCCGCGCATCTGGCCCTCATGCAGGCGGTGCTCGCCCGCCTGCCCGCCGCCGAATAAAACGCTGCTTGTCACCGATTTCAGAGAGCCTTGAGGCGGATGTTGCGGTACTCCGCCCACATCGGCCTGCCGCCGTGGAGCTGCAGGGCCAACACGCCCTTGGTGAGCGCCCGCTTGGCATCGTTGTCGGTAAAGTCGAGGATCAGCCGGCCGTTCAAGTAGTGGCGGATGTGATTCCCCTCGGCGCGGATCACGACGTCGTTCCAGTCGTCGACCTTCATGAGGTCCTTGAAGGCCTCCTGGTCGATGAGCGGCGTCGCTGCCACCTTCTTGCCCCCTTCGGTCTCCCATGTGGCCTGTTCGCCCACCTGGCAGATCCGCGCCCGTGAGCCGCCTTCGTCATAGATGAAGCCCGACACGTTCGGAAACGTTTCCTCGTTACGGATCTCGTGCTGGTAGCCACGGACCACCCATTTGTTTTTTACCGAGTCGTCGGTGATGTGCTTCGAGCGGTATTGGATGCCGGAGTTGTTGGTGGCGTTGCAGCGGAAGGAGAGACGCAGGTCGAAGTCACCGACCTCGCCACCCTTCCAGATCAGAAACGTGTTGCCGGCTGCCACGTTCTCGGGCGTCGTCTCGCCATGGATCACGCCATCGCGCACGCTCCAGAGCCGGGGATCGCCATCCCATCCGTCGAGATCCTTGCCGTCGAAGAGCGGCTGCATGTCGGCCGGCTCCGCCGGGGCAGCGGTGGCCAGCGTTGCGGCGGCCTGCTCCGCCTGAACGTGAATCATGGTGGCGGACAAGGCTGCGCTGACGATGGCTGCGACCACGGCTCCCCTCACACCTTGAGACGATCGGCGGCATTGGTCGGCGGTCATGGAAGCCTCGAAAAAAGGGTGGTATTCTGAACAGTCGTTCGAGAATACTGCTGGCAGAGGGTGGGGTGCAAGCAACGTGATCCCGACCGACGGACCGGTCGCAGTCAATGCGGCTCCCGGCGGCCCCGGGTTAATCGCGCGGCCGGCCCTGCCGGCTCACCGTCTCCAGAGGACCTGCAACGAGAGGCCGAGGCCGGGATCGTAGCGGACCACGTCGGTGCGGCCCGACGAAAAACTCGTGCCCTGGAAGAGCGTGCGGTCAAACAGATACGAGACCATCGCCTCCACCGCGAAGCCGCGACCGAGCACCCGTTCGAGCCCCACGGCGGCACGCTGGTCAAAGACGTAGAACCGTTCGTCGTCCTGCAGCCGGTCGGCCAGGAAATAGATTTCGGTGTCGGTCCGGTAGAACGCCAGGAACGACAGTCCCTCGGCGAGCCGACGGCGAGCGACGGCGTTGACGTTGACCAATGGAAAGTAGTTGACCGAGAAGGTCCAGTCGTCGGTGGGCCGCCACTCGATCGACGGTGGCACGCCGATCTTGGCCTCGAAACGCTCATCGGGTCGCCAGACGTAGGCGATGCCCGGCAGCGGATAGGGAAGCTGCGACGTCGGCGAGTAAAAGAGGCTGAAGTTCCATTCGTCGCGTTCGTTTC
>JBIIOL010000181.1:0-6456 GCA_044336965.1 Pirellulales bacterium
GGCCACTGTCGCAGTGGAGTGGTTGCTTCCCGACCGGACCGGCATGCCGCCGACCCCGGTTGGGCACTCTTCCACCGTGCAGCCATCCACCACTTTGTACACGGTTCGCACGCGACGGAAACCCAGTCGATGATAGAGGCGGACCGCTCGGCTGTTGTCGGCCGTGACCTCCAGCGATGCCACCCGCAGCCCGTGCTGGCGAAAGCCCGCGATGGCCTTTTCGATCAGGCACGTCCCGAGCCCCAGCCCGCGATGCCCCGGCACAATGCCGATGTTTTGAATGAGCCCCTGGCCGCCCGGGGCTGCTACCCCCTGGATCGTGCCGCACCACTGCAGCTCTTCCGGCGTTCGCCCGAACGCGATCAGCCAGGTGGCATGCGGCAGGAAACCGGGCTTGTTGCGGATTTCCCGCATCAGCCGCCGACAGCCCTCGAAATCGCCCAGACACGGAAACACCAAAGCATCGATTTCGTCTCGAAACGAGCGGAATTTCGCCCTCGCATGGACGTCGACCAGAGCCTCGTTCCAGGGCACGAACCGGTAGCCCGGTCGCAATGGGGCAGGCTGTCGCTCCTGCGACAAATCCGCATCCATTCGAAACCGCTTGAAGTAGGTCGATTCCACGGCGTCGCTCCAAGAGCCCTGACCCAATCTCCTCCAGAACTTAAGAATACGCTGTGTTTTGGTCAACGCGCCGGTTGCAAGGGATTGCGGTCTGCGTTGGCTTCGGCTATCTTTTTGGTGATTCAAAAAATGTTTTTTGACAACCCAAAAATACGTGCGGTCGGTATGGCTGCAGCCGTGGCCATGGCGGTTCTGCTTCCGGCGCGGGCCGAACCGCCGGTCCCGACCGTCGTCGCGACGACCACGGTCGTCGCCGATCTTGTGCGGCAGGTTGGCGGGGATCGGGTGGTCGTCGACTGCCTGATGGGGGCCGGCATCGATCCGCATTCCTACCGGGCGACGCCCCGCGATGCCGATCGGCTCGCCAAGGCGAAGCTCGTCGTCGCCTCGGGACTGCACCTGGAGGGGAAGCTATCCGAGTTGCTGTCCCGGCTGGCACGACGCGTGCCCGTGACCGCGGTAGCCGACACGCTGCCCCGCGACAAACTGCTGCCAGTGGCAGCCGACCTCTACGACCCGCACGTGTGGTTTGACGCGAGGCTCTGGAGCCTGTGCGTGCCTGCGGTCGTCGATGCCCTCACGAAACTCGATCCCGGCGGTCGCGAACACTATCAGGCCCGCGGAGCCGACTTCGCTGCCCGCCTCGAGACGCTCGACGGCAGGCTGCGCGAACGCCTGGCCACGATTCCGAAGCAGCGACGGGTGCTGGTCACGGCGCACGACGCGTTTCGCTACTTCGGCAGGGCCTACGACGTCGAGGTGGTCGGTGTGCAGGGCACGAGCACGGAGAGCGAGGCCGGCCTCGCCGACATCAACCGACTCGTCGATCTGATCGTGTCGCGACGAATTCCAGCTGTGTTCGTGGAGACGAGTGTGTCCGATCGCAACGTCACGGCGCTCCGCGAGGGGGCGCAGTCCCGCGGGCATGCCGTCGCGCTCGGCGGGCAGTTGTATTCCGACGCCCTCGGTGGTGCGGGCAGCGGCGCCGAAACCCTGGAAGCCGTGCTCGTCACCAACGTCGAGACGATCCATGCCGGGCTGGCCGAAGGCCGGTAACGACATGCAGCCGCCACTCCAAAAGCCAATCTTGGAATTCCATGACGTGACGGTCGCCTACGGACGCCGGCCGGTGCTCTGGAACATTGATCTGACGATCGTCGAGCCCTGCCTGTTCGGCATCATCGGGCCCAACGGTGCCGGCAAGAGCACGCTCTTGAAAGCGGCGCTCGGGCTCATCCCGCTGGCCGGCGGCACGATCACCTTTTTTGGCCGGCCGTTCGCCGAGGTGCGTGGACGCGTCAGTTACGTGCCGCAGCGAGAAACGGTCGACTGGGATTTTCCAGTCACCGTGAGCGACGTCGTGCTGATGGGAACCTACGCCCGGCTCGGCTGGTTTCGCCGGCCTGGACGCCGGGAGCGCGACCTGGCCCACGAGAGCCTCACGCGGGTCGGACTCGCCGATGTGGCGGATCGGCAGATCGGCAGTCTTTCGGGGGGGCAGCAGCAGCGGGTGTTTCTCGCCCGTGCCCTGGCCCAGCAGGGGGATGTCTACGTGCTCGACGAACCGATGGCCGGCGTCGATGCGAGGTCGCAGGAGCTGATCTTCGGAGTGCTCTCCGAGCTTCGCGATGCCGGCCGGCTGGTCGTGGTCGTGCATCATGACCTGCGGACCGCGGCCCAATGGTTCGACCGCGTCGCGCTCATCGACATGCGACTGGTGGCCGCGGGCCCGACGGCCGCCGTGCTCACGCCCGAGAACCTGGAGCGGACCTACGCCGGCCGGCTCGACCTGCTCGACGAGTTGGGGCGCGCTGTCGAGTCACGGGGACGAACCTCATGACGGGTCCGATCTGTATCGAGCCGCTGCTGGCCATCTCCCACAACACGCTGGTGGTGGCCGGTGGCGTGGCGGCTGTAGGGTGTGGGGCGGGCGTGATCGGCTGCTTCGGTGTGCTTCGCAAGCGGGCACTGGTGGGGGATGCCGCGGCGCATGCCACGCTCGTCGGCGTGGCGCTGGCCTTTTTGGCCACGGGCCGTCGCGACCTGTCGGTGCTGCTCGCGGGCGGCTTTCTCTCGGGGCTCGTCGCCCTTGGCGTGCTCGTGCTCCTGAAGCGGTGCAGCCGCACACGTGACGACGCCGCGACGGCGATCGTGCTGAGCGTTTCGTTCGGCCTCGGCATCACCCTCGTCTCAGGCATCACGGCCCGCAACATTCCCGGCGGCGCCGGCCTCGAGCAGTTTCTCCTCGGGCACACCGCCGCCCTCACGACAGCCGATGCGGTGCTCCTGGCCACCGTGTCTGCGGCAGCGGTGCTGCTGCTGACGCTTTCGCTCAAGGAGGCCACGCTCGTCGCCTTCGATCCATCGTTTGCCGCCGCCACTGGCTGGCCCGTGGCTCTCATCGACTACTGCCTGGTAACGCTCGTCGCGGTGATGGTGGTCGTGGGGCTGCCGGCTGCCGGCGCGGTGCTCGTCACGGCGCTGGTCGTGATTCCACCGGTGGCTGCTCGCCAGTGGACCGACCGCGTGCCGACGATGCTCCTGCTCTCGGGGGTGTTTGGCGTCGCATCGGCACTGTGTGGCGTCGCCGTGAGCGCGGTCGTGCCCCGCCTCGCGACGGGGCCGCTGGTGGTGCTGGCGGCCGCCTTCATCTTTGCGGTGTCATTCGTGGTGGCACCGGACCGCGGCTGGTGGGCCCGCCACCGCCGGCGGATTCTGCTACGGGAGGCTCATGGATGATGGTAGTACGGAGAGCGTCTCATAGTGGACACTTGCCCTTCGCGAGACCGCCGCGGTTCGAGGCTGACCGGCCCCTCACGGATTCTGCATTCGAAACAGTCAATCCCAACGGTCTCGGCGTAGCAAATCACTGATGAGTCGCAAAATGTACCGGCTCCTGCGCGTGCCTCCGACCGGCTCCTCAGCAGGGGGTGATTTCATGTGCTTCGATCAGTCGGTGACACACAACTGATGCCGGCGCCTGCGGGCTGATACCACACAAAAAACAATGTCGATGTTTTCCTTGCTCACTGACGGCGGCGGCATGCATGCCTGGGCGATCGCCACGGCGGCGATGGTCGCGGCCGGCTGTGGGCTGGTGGGAACGCTGCTGGTCGTCCGCCGCATGAGCCTCGTGGGCGATGCGATCAGCCACGCCGTTCTGCCCGGCATCGTCGTGGCGGTGCTGGCGGGGGGCAGGCCCGGGGGCCTGCTCGTGCTGGTGGGCGCCGTGGTGGCGGCGCTCCTCACGGTCTGGCTGACGCAGTTGTTGCGGACGGAGGGGGGGCTTGCCGAGGATGCCGGGGCAGGGGTCGCCTTCACGTCCCTGTTCGCACTGGGGGTCGTGATGGTGACAGCCGCGGCGTCGCGGATCGACCTCGATCCGGACTGCATCCTGTATGGCGTGCTGGAACTCGTGCCGTTTGACACGCTGGCCATCCTCGGCGTCGACGTGCCACGGGCCTTTCTCACCGCCGCGGCGGTGTTCATCGTGCTGTGTGTGGCGGCGCTGGCCACCTGGAAGCTGCAGGTGTTCACCGCCTTCGATCCCGCAGCTGCCCTGGCGGCTGGCGTGCCGGTGGCTGCGGTGACGACGGGATTGCTCGTGGCCACGTCGCTGGCGACCGTCGCGGGTTTCGAGGCCGTGGGCGCGATCCTCGTCGTGGCCATGCTCGTCGTGCCGGCCGCCACGGCCGAACTGCTCTCGCGGCGGCTGCATCGCATCGCCGTGCTGTCGATCCTGCTGGGCGTGGCGGCTGCGGTGATCGGCTATCTCGTCGCGTGGCGGTGCAACACCAGCGCCGCAGGCATGATCGCCGTCGTGCTCGGCATGCAATACCTGGTGTGCGTGCTGCTCACGCCCGACGACGGGATCGTGGCCCGGCTTTGCAATCACGGCTGGTTTGCCTGGCGCGTGGTCTGTGAAGACAGGCTCGCGGCGTGGTGGCGGACGGAGGAAGCGGCGATGCATGGTGATCCGCTGCCGACGCCCGTGCGGCCGACGGCAGGCGAACGTCTCGCGGACAACTGGCTGGCGATCACGGGCCGCGTTGCCCGGGGACCGCATGGCTGGATCCTCACCGCCCCCGGTCGGGAGCAGGCGGACATGGTGGTGCGGTCGCATCGCCTCTGGGAATCCTGGCTGGGGCGGCATGCCGACCTGCCGCTCGATCATCTCCACCCGCCGGCGGAGTGGATCGAGCATCACCTCGGGGCCGAAGTTCGGCGGCGGATCGAGGCGGAGGTCGGGACGCGCACGAGCGATCCGCACGGCCGCACGATCCCGCCCGAGCCGTGAAGGAAATTTCCCCCGGAGCGTATGCGATGGGATCGCGCTCACGGCGGGGTCGGCCGTCGCCGGAGCCGGTCGAGGCAGAGATAGACCACCGGCGTCGTGAAGAGCGTCAGGCACTGGCTCACGATCAGGCCGCCCACGATCGCGATCCCGAGCGGCCAGCGGATCTCCGCCCCCGGGCCGGTGCCAAGCGCCAGTGGGAGGCCGCCGAGCAGGGCGGCGAGCGTTGTCATCGTGATCGGCCGGAATCGCAGGATGCAGGCCTCCACGATGGCGTCGGCGGCACTCAGCCCCCGGGTCCGCTCGGCGTCGAGAGCGAAGTCGATCATCATGATCGCGTTCTTCTTCACGATCCCGATCAGCAGGATGATGCCGATCAGTGACATCACGTTGAGTTCGTTGCCAAACCAGAGCAACGCCACAAGCGCGCCCAGGCCGGCGCTGGGAATCGTCGAAAGGATCGTCACCGGATGCACGAAGCTCTCGTAGAGGATTCCCAGCACGATGTAGACCGCGATCACCGCCGCGAGGATGAGCAGCGGCTGGTCGACCAGAGAGGCGCGAAACATCTGCGCGGTGCCGGCGAAGCGGCCCTGGACGGTCGCGGGCATGGCCAGGTCGTCCGCGGCTTCCTCCACCGCCTCCACCGCCTCGCCCAATGACACGCCGGGCGCCAGATTGAATGAGACCGTCGCCGAGGGAAACTGGCCTGTGTGGTTGACCATCAATGGGGTGTTGGCGGGGGCGATGCTGCAGATCGAATCCAAAGGGATCTGCACACCATCGCGGCCCGTGACCCGCAGGAATTGGAGCGCATCCGGCCCCTCCAGATATTCGGGCTCCAGCCCGAGCACCACCCGGTACTGGCCGCGTGGCCGGTACATGATCGATACATACCGCTGTCCGAAGGCGTCGTAGAGCGCATCGTCGATCTGCTGCGGCGTGACGCCATACCGTGCGGCCTCGTCGCGGTCGATCGTCAGGCCGGTCTGGAGGCCGCGGTTCTGCTGGTCGCTGCGCACGTCGACCAATTCGGGCAGCGCCCGCATGGCAGCCAGCAGCTTTGGGCCCCACGCGTTGAGGTCGCCCAGCGTGTCGGCCCGGAGCGTGTATTGATACTGGGCACTGCTCAGGCGGCCGCCGATGCGGAGATCCTGCACAGGCTGCATCACGAGCATGGCGCCGGGCAGCGACGCCAGGGACTTCCGCAGCCGGTCCACCACCTGATCGGCATCGATTCCCCGTTCCTCCTTCGGCTTGAGCGTGATGAACATCCTCGCCGTGTTGGGGCTGCCGCCCGTCGCGGCCCCCGTCGAGCCGGTCACGCCCGCCACGGCCGGATCCTCGTGGATTGCGAGGGAAAACGCCGTGAGCAGCCGGCTCATGGTCTGAAACGACGTGTCCTGATCGGCGTCGAGCGCGGCGGTGATGCGGCCGTTGTCCTGCTGCGGAAAGAATCCCTTGGGCACGATCACGTAGAGATAGACCGTGAGCGCCATCGTCGCGAGGTTGACGGCCATCGTCAGCCGCGGATGCCG
>JBIIOL010000182.1:0-6448 GCA_044336965.1 Pirellulales bacterium
AGCAACGCCTGCGGGGGATGCCGGTTCAATCCGAAGGTCGCTACCGGCGCCGACGCCTGCCCGTTCACGACGCTCTACTGGGACTTCCTCGCCCGCCACGAGAAGCTGCTCAAAAAGAATCCGCGGATGGCGATGCAGCTGAAGAACCTCGCCCGCAAAGACGCCGCCGAGCTCCGCAGCATCCGCCGCCAGGCGGATGGATTGCGGGAGGCCACGCCGTAGCATCAGGCGATCCAGGACATCGCGGGACGTATTGGGGCTGAATTCACGCGCATTGGTTCGCCGGCTGCGGCATGCTCGTCGCCGGCGGATTCTGCTACAGGATGCTCTTGGACGAATCGCGCATCGCTCGTGAGTCGCAGAATTCACCAGACTCCTGCGCGTGCCTCCGACCGGCTCCTCAGCGGCAACCTTCACGCGAAACATGGCATCCTGCCATTTTCGCTTGGCGGGCCTCCGCCCGCTGGTGCTTACCCGGCCCTCCGGGCCTAGCGCTGCCTGGCGCTTTTCCGTGAGGGGCTGCCCGTGCCCCGAGAGCCGGCGTTGCTGACCAGCGCAGGCAGGATGCCGGAGCGCGGTCAGCATCGAGCGAGCGGAGGCCATGGATGGCCGTAGCGAGCGTCCGGCGACGGGGCATGGGCAGCCCCGAACTGCAGCGGCTCAGGGTCTGCTAGATTCTATCTCCATGAAACCGCGAATCTCCGCCATCCTGCTCCTCTGTCTGCTCCTTGCCGGCTGCCGGCCCGCCGATCCCACGCTCGTCACCATCGTCTCGAGCCTGCCGCGGACCGGCAGCGCGAAGCAGCAGTCCGACACGATCGTGCGGGGCATCCGCATGGCGGTCGAGGAGGTCGGGGGCAGGGTCGGGCCCTATCGCGTCGAGTATCTCGACCTCGACGATTCGACGGCGGCCGCCGGCCAGTGGACGAGCGAGGCCGAGGCGGCCAATGCGCGTCGCGCGCTCCAGGATCCCGACGTGGTCGCCTACATCGGCACCTTCAACTCGGGTGCCGCCAAGGTGTCGATGCCGATCTTGAACCTCGGCGACCTGTTGATGGTGTCGCCGGCCAACACGGCCGTGGGGCTCACGAAGCCCGGCCTCGGGGAGCCGGGGGAGCCCGGCGTCTACCGGCCCACCGGGCGACTCAACTACACGCGGGTCGTACCCGCCGACGACCTGCAGGGGCCGCTGTCGGCCGACTGGGCAAAACGCCGCGGCGTGAAGACCGTCTGCATCCTCGACGACAACGAGGTCTACGGCAAAGGCCTCGCCGATCTCTTCGACGAGCGGTGCCGGGAGATCGGCATCGAGGTGCTGGATCACGACTCGATCGACGCCAAGGCGCAGGAGTTCAAGTCTTTGATGGCGAGCATCAAGGCGGCGAAGCCCGACCTCGTCTATTTCGGCGGCACCACGCAGAGCAAGGGGGGGCAGCTCGCCAAGGACATGGCCAGCGCCGGCATCACCGCGATCCTGATGGTGCCCGACGGCTGTCGCGAGCAAGTGTTCATCGACTCGGCCGGGGCCGCCAATCTGGAGGGACGGTGCTTCGTGACGTTTGGTGGGCTGCCACCGGAGAAGCTCACCGGTAAGGGGCACACCTTCGTGGAACGCTACCGGGAAAAGTATCACGAACTCCCGGAAGCCTATGCTGTCTATGGCTACGAGGCCGCCTGCGTGGCGCTCGAAGCGATCCGTCGGGCCGGCACGAAGGATCGTCGCGCGATCTCCGATGCGGCCCTGGCGATCCGCGACTTCGACGGGGCGCTCGGGCACTGGGGTTTCGACGCCAACGGCGACACCACCATGCGGACGCTCACCGTCAGCGTCGTGAAAAACGGCCGATTCGAGTTCGAAGAGGTCCTCGACGCCAATGCCGAAGGCGGTGGGGCTGACGGGCAGTCCGCCGGTGCCAGCGGTGCAGATGGCGCTGCACCAGCAGAGGCTGCGCGGTAAAACTTCGGGTCCGCCGGTCGGCCCGGTGTTTGGAAGACAGTGTCCTGAAGCCAGCTTCCTGAAAGCCCGCCCGTGTCCGCCCAGTTTTTCCTCCAGCAGTGCCTGATCGGACTGACCAACGGGGCGCTGGTAGCGCTGGTGGCGCTGGGCTACACGATGGTCTACGGGATCATCGGCCTGATCAACTTCGCGCATGGCGACCTGATCATGCTCGGGGCCTGCCTGGCTCTGTCGCTGGTGACCGCAGTCGGTCTGGCGACGGCGGGGCCGACGGCCACATGGATGGGCATCGCGCTGTTGATCGTGGCCTGCGGCCTGTTCTGCGGCACGCTGAATGTCTGTGTCGACAGAATAGTCTACAAGCCGCTGCGGAATGCGCCGAAGCTCGCGCCGCTCGTCTCCGCGATCGGCGTGTCGTTCATCTTCATGAACGTCGGGCTGTTCTGGCTCGGTCCCTCCGACCGTTCCTTTCCCGAACTGCTCCCCTCCACCAACCTTTTGCCCGGCGAGGGACTGCAGTTCACCTGGAAGGATCTCCTGGTGCTGGTCGTGGTCGTGCCGCTGATGCTGGGCCTGTCGCTCCTGGTGCAGACGACCCGCCTGGGCAGGGCGATGCGGGCGGTATCGCAGGATCCGACGGCGGCGGCGCTGGTGGGCGTGGACGTCGATCGCGTGATCGCGGCGACCTTCTTCATTGGCGGGGCGCTCGGCGGAGCGGCGAGCGTGATCTATGGGCTCTACATCAACACCATCGGCTTCCAGATGGGATTCCAGAACGGCCTCTATGCCTTCACCGCTGCGGTGCTCGGCGGGATCGGCAGCATTCCGGGCGCGGTCGTGGGGGGGCTGGTGATCGGCCTCGTCCGATCGCTGTCGAGCGCGTATGTCGGTGAACGCTGGACCGGCGCGATCGTCTTCGCGATCCTGATCGTGATCCTCGTGTTCCGGCCGGAAGGCCTGCTGGGACGCCGGACGAAGGAGAAGGTGTAGTGAACGGAAAAAGGGGACGCGACTCATTTCCGCGAAGCAGCTCGGCTGGTGAAACCAGCCGAGACCGTGCCATCTCCGGCGGCCGGGAAATGAGTCGCGCCCCCTTTTCCCTGCGGGAGCGATGGGATCTGGTCGCGGTCGCGGTGCTGGCGGTGGCGCCGCTCGTGGTACCGGCGCTCGGGGGTGCGCTCGGCGGGCAGGTAACCACGCTGTTCATTTATTGCATCCTGGCACTCGGGCTCAATGTAATGGTGGGCTACACGGGGCTGGTCCACCTAGGGATTGCGGCGTTCTTCGGCATCGGTGCCTACCTGATGGCGATTCTCACGGTGCCGATGTATCCGTTTCAGATCGGGTTTCTGGCGGCGACGATCGTGAGCGTGCTGGCCACGGCCGGCATCGGGCTGGCGCTCGGCGCGCCGACGCTTCGCCTCCGCGGCGACTATCTGGCTATCGTCACGCTCGGCTTCGGCGAGGTGGTGAAGGTCACGCTCCGCAACCTCGAGCAGATCACCGGTGGCATGAAAGGCCTCAATCCGGTACCGCCCCCGGGCGCGGGCGTGAAGGTCGGCGGCCTCGATCTCGGCCTGGCGTTCGCCATCGATCCGCGGTGGTTCTACTATCTCGCCCTGCTCGCGTTGGCCGGCGTCGTCGTGGCGATGCGACGGCTCGAGCAGTCGCGGCTTGGTCGGGCCTGGGTGGCGGTCCGCGAGGACGAACTCGCCGCTTCGGCGATGGGTATCTCGGCAACGCGGGTGAAGTTGTCGGCGTTTGCGATGTCGTCGGCGGTGGCCGGACTGGCCGGCTGCCTCTACGCCGCCAGTCTCTCCACCACCGCCGATCCCAATGCCTACGACTTCAATCGATCGATCATGGTGCTCTGCGCCGTGATCCTCGGGGGCTTGGGCAGCATTCCGGGCACGATCCTGGGCGTGGCGATCCTCGTCGGCTTCGACACGGTGCTGGCGCCGTGGGCCGATTCCTGGATCCAGCAGATGAACATCAACCCCACGGGGTCGAGCCTGCTCTCCTTCAGCGGCTGGCGGCTGGCGATCTTTGGACTGGCGCTCGTGCTCGTGATGCGATATCGGCCGGAGGGGCTCGTGCCCTCGCGGCGTCTCGCCGCCGAACTCCACGAGGGCCACGCATGAATCGGCAGCCCGAATCATCGTCATCGTCGTCTGCTGCCGGCTCATCCCTGCGTGATGTGGCCGGTGTGCCCCTGCTCGACCTGGATCGGGTGACGGTCAGGTTCGGCGGTCTGGTGGCGGTGTCGGAACTTGATCTGGCGGTCCCGGTGGGGAGCATCGTCTCGGTCATCGGTCCCAACGGCGCCGGCAAGACGACCGCTTTCAACACGATCAGCGGTATCTACTCGCCCACGAGCGGGTCGGTGCGGTTCGAGGGCCACCGGCTGGAGCGGTCGTTCACGGCTGGCACGTTCTGGTCGGCGATCGGCATTGGGCTGCTCACCGGCCTGCTCTTCGCCGCAGCGGCCGTGGACGTTGACCGGCTCTGGCTGGCGGTTGTGAAGCGGGGCATGATCACGGGCGACCGGTTCACGCTCGCCAGCGCCGCGGAGCGGCTGCGTGGCTACTTCCGGGCCGAATTGGCGATCGATCAGATGGCGGGCAAGTGGCGGGTGGTCAGTGCCGACGGCACCGACGTGCTGGCAATCAAGCGTGACCTCGCGGAGGCCAAGGCCGTTCGCGATGCCCTGCAGGCGGAGGTGACGGCCCGTCGGGCAGGACCGGGCACCGTGCCCGACACGACCGATCTGGCTGGCGTGGCGGACGCTGCGGCAGGCAGACCGCACGTGAAGGAGGAAGTGCTCGATCGGCTGGCTGCCGGCAAGGCGAAGGTGCGGCGCCGGGGCTGGACGGGGCTCATCGCCGGCTGGCTGCTCGGCACCGCCGGAACGATCGCCGTCTGGAATCGTGGCCGCCGGTCGCCGAACGTCGTCGCCCGTGCCGGCATCTCCCGAACATTTCAGAACATCCGCCTCTTCTCCAACATGACGGTGCTCGAAAACGTACTCGTCGGCCTCGATCGCACCATCCCCGGCGGTGTGCCGGCGATGCTCTTCCGCTCGCCCGCGAATCGACGGGCCGAGGCGGCGGCCCAGCGACGGGCCATCGAGAGCCTGGACTTTGTCGGCCTGGCAGGCGACGCCAATCGGATCGCCGGCCAGCTTCCCTACGGCGATCAGCGACGGTTGGAGATCGCGAGGGCGGTCGCCACCGGCGCGAAGCTGCTCCTGCTCGACGAGCCGGCGGCCGGCATGAATCCCTCCGAGACCGACGACCTGGCCAGGCTGGTGGAGCGGATTCGTGATCGCGGCGTGACGGTCGTGCTGATCGAGCATCACATGAACGTGGTGATGCGGATCAGCGACCGCGTGGCCGTGCTCGACCATGGCGTGAAGATCGCCGAGGGCACGCCGGCCGAGGTGCGACGGGACGAGAAGGTGATCGAGGCCTACCTGGGCAGCGAGTCATGAGTAATCCGCTTCACACCTTGCGCGTCACGTTGGGAGATGCCAAGATGCAACCGCCGATGCTCGAGGTCGAGAACCTCGAGGCGGGCTACGGCCCGATCCGGGCACTCGATGGCGTGTCGCTCGAGGTGGCCGCGGGAGAACTCGTGGCGATCATCGGCGCCAATGGCGCCGGGAAGACGACGCTCCTGATGGCGATTTCGGGGGTCGTGCCGGTGCGTGGTGGGCAGGTGCGATTTGAGGGTCGCCCGATCACGGGCCTGGAGCCACATGAAATCGTGCGGCTCGGCATCGGCCATTCGCCGGAGGGACGACGGATCTTTCCCCGACTCTCGGTGCGGGAGAATCTCGAACTCGGTGGCTTCACGCGATCCGATCGGGCCGAGGTGCGTCGCGACATCGACGAGGTCTGTAGTCTCTTTCCCGTGCTCGGCAGCCGGATGGGGCAGATGGGAGGCACGCTCTCGGGAGGCGAGCAGCAGATGCTCGCGCTGGGGCGGGCGCTCGTGGGCCGGCCGCGGCTGCTTCTGCTCGACGAGCCGTCGCTGGGGCTTGCGCCGCTGGTGGTGGCGAAGATCTTCGAGGTGATCGCGGGGCTATCGGCCCGCGGCATCGCCGTAGTGCTGGTAGAGCAGAACGCCCGCGCGGCCTTGAAGCTCGCCTCGCGGGGGTATGTTCTCGAAACCGGCCGCATTACGCTCACCGGCAGCGGCACGGAACTGGCCCACGACCGCCGCGTCCGCGACGCGTATCTCGGCGAAGGGTGAAAAGGGGACGCAGCTCTTTTTCCTACAAAAAGAGCTGCGTCCCCTTTTTTCCGCGTCGCCCAACTTACTCGGAGCGGGCCTCGCGGCCGGCGACGAGGTCGAGGACCGCGGCACCGAAATCCGCCAGCCGCTTCTCGCCGATCCCCTTGCACCGCAAGAGGGCGGCGGGCGATGACGGCTTCTCGCGGGCGATCGCCCGCAGCGGGTTGTCGGCGATGATCGTCCAGGCCGGCTGGC
>JBIIOL010000183.1:0-6427 GCA_044336965.1 Pirellulales bacterium
GATGCCGAGAGCGCCGCCGCCATCGAGTGAGCGAAGGGCAGGATGCCCGTAGCGAACGTCCGGCGACGGGGCATGGGCAGCCCCGAACCGTTGCCACTGGTCCTCTTTGGTTGCGGCCAACAGGCCGCGTTAGGCTATGAGCATGCGACCTGGTTTTGACTTTCAACTCGACGCGGTGAGCCCCGGCGGGGCGCGGGCGGGCGTGCTTACGACGCCGCATGGCAGCGTGCCGACGCCGTTGTTCATGCCGGTGGCGACGCTCGCCAGCGTGAAGGGGGTCGACATTGGCCGCGTCGCCGAGACCGGCGCCGGCATGGTGCTCGCCAACGCCTACCACCTGCATCTGCGGCCAGGCGAGGCGGTCGTCGAGCAGGCTGGTGGTGTGGCGGCCTTCATGGGCTGGCAGGGGCCCACGCTCACCGACAGCGGCGGCTTCCAGGTCTTTTCACTGGCGCAGCAGGTCCGCGTGACCGAACAGGCGGCGAGCTTTCGTTCGCATCTCGACGGGAGCGCCGTGGAGCTTTCGCCCGAGGTGTCGATGCGGATCCAGGAGCGGATCGGCGCCGACGTGGCGATGCAGCTGGATCACGTGGTGGCCCTGCCGGCCACGCGGGAGGCCGTGGCCGATGCCATGCAGCGGTCTCTGCGTTGGGCTGAGCGCTGCCTCGCGGCGCATCGCCGTGAGGACCAGGCGGTCTTCGGCATCGTGCAGGGCGGACTCGAGCCCGATCTGCGGGAGGAGAGTGCCGTGCGGCTCCGTGGACTCGGCTTCGACGGCTTCGCGGTCGGCGGGCTGTCGGTCGGGGAGGGGCCTGAGGCGATGGTGGCTACGCTCCGTGCGACCGTGCCTCACCTGCCGGCCGACCGGCCGCGGTATCTCATGGGTGTCGGGCAGCCCCGGGACATCATTGCCGCCGTAGCCGCCGGCATCGACATGTTCGACTGCGTGCTCCCCACGCGGTGCGGTCGCAATTCGCTCGTCTACACCTTCGACGGTCAGCTTCGACTGCGGAATGCACAGCACGCGACCGACCCACGTCCCCTCGAGGCCGACTGCCCATGCCTTGCCTGCGGGCACAGCCGCAGCTACCTCCGGCATCTGTTTTTGGCAGGAGAAATGCTGGGCCCGATCCTCGCATCGATCCACAACCTCAGCTTCTATCAGCGGCTCGTGGCCCGGCTCCGTGACGGCGTTCTCACGGGCCGATTCGATGAGGTCTGCCGCGATCTGCTGGCTCGGCTCGAGACGGGGCCGGCTGCGGGCCCGGCTGGGTAGCGGCAGACGGCCGTTCGACGTGCCAACCCCACGCCATCCCGTCGCCGCGTCCAGCGAATGGCGTGTCGGGCTTGTCCGTCAGGCGCGCATCGCACTACATTTGCGGGTCTGCCAAATCGCCCGATGGAGGGTGTGAGGCCCGCCGTCGGACCCTGCCATGCAGCACGAGCCACCAGCCATGATCGCGATTCACCTGCTTGCGGCGGCCGCTGCGCCGCTCCCGCCAGGCCCGCTGGAACTGCTCATCACGTATCTTCCGATGGGGATGATCGTGCTGGTGGCGTGGATGCTGCTCTACCGACCAGAGCGTGAACGCATGCGGCGGCAGCAGGAACTGCTCGCCGGGCTCAAGAAAAACGACCGCGTCATCACGACGTCCGGCATCTATGGCACCGTGGCGAATGTCGATCGCGAGGCCGATCGGGTATCCCTGCGGGTCGATGACGCGGGCGGTGTGAAGATTGCCGTCACGTTGTCGAGCATCGCCAGAGTGCTCGGTGACAGCCCTTCCCCCGAACCCTGACCTGAAACGAGAACGGAATGAACAGTCTCCCCATCGCGATCCAGTTGTTTGCCCAAGCCGCCGAAGTGGCGTCGGGGGCCGCCGCCGTTCCGGCGGGGGCCACCCAGTGGTGGCGGGAGCCGTGGGCTGTCTGGGTTATGACCCTGCTCACGGTCGCCGTTCCCACGCTGCTGTCATGGCTGCTCGCGAAGCGGTTGCGGGCATCCGACATGTGGGGGCGCCTGGCGACGGTGCTGGTGGCGCTCACCGCAGGGGCGGTGATCACGTGGCTCGGCTGGCCCCCGCGGCTGGGCATCGACCTCAAGGGTGGCGTGATTCTGGTCTACGAGGTCGACGCCTCCAGGCAGGCGGCAGGACAAGTCGACGATTGTGTCGGCCGGATCGAACAACTGCTCTCCAGCCAGGATGGTCGGAAGGGAACCGTGTCGCGGATGGCCAACAACCGCATCGCGGTGCGGCTCGATACCGCTGACGCGGCCTCCCGTGAGTCCTTTCTCAAGGGTGTGGAGCAGCTCGACTTCGGTGATGCACGGGTGCTGCTGGTGGGCCGCCGCCCGGGGGCTGAGGCCATCGATCTCGAGTACGAGGTGGCAGGACGGTCGGCCGCGGTCGATATGGACAAGCTTGTCGCGGCCGTGAGCCGTCGCGTGAATCCGGGCGGCCAGAAGGAAGTGACCGTCCGTCGCTATGGCCTCGATCAGCTGGAGGTGATCGTGCCGGAGGTCGACCAATCCGAGGTCGAACTCATCAAGCGGGTCGTGTCGAGCGCCGGTGTGCTCGAGTTCCGGATCACTGCCAATCCGGAGGATCCCCGGCATAAGCAGGTGATTGAATTGGCTGGCCGTTCCCCGGGCACGACCGTGACCGAGGGAGGTCGCCAGATCGGCCGTTGGGTGCAACTCGACACCGCCAAGATCAACCCCGCGCAGGATGGTGGGCTCGTGACCCGCACGATGCCTGACGGTCGCGTGGAGGTGCTGGTCGTTCTCGACCGGTTCGATGTCACGGGCGGTTATCTCTCCCGCGCTTCGTCCAGCTACGACAGCAACCTGCAGCCGTGCGTCAACTTCTCGTTCAACTCCTCGGGGGCCGCTCTCTTCGGCACGCTCACCGGCCAGAACCTTCCTGATCCCTCCAACCGCCTCACGAGCCGGCTCGGCATTCTGCTCGACGACACGCTCCTGTCGGCGCCGACGATCCGCAGCACGATCTCCGGCGACGGCCAGATCACCGGCAGCTTCAAGCAGGCCGACGTCGACTTCCTGGTGGGCGTGCTCAACGCCGGCAGCCTGCCCGCGGCCCTCGTGAGTGAGCCGATCAGCGAGCAGAAGATCAGCCCCCAACTCGGCGCCGACACGATCCGCTCCGGTGCCCGTGCGATGTTGTGGGCAACGATCGTGGTGCTCGCCTTCATGCTGGCCTATTACCGATTCTCCGGATTAGTGGCCGATCTGGCGGTGCTGCTCAACATCCTGCTTGTCGTGGCGCTGATGATCTCGCTCAAGGCGGCGTTCACGCTGGCCGGCCTCGCCGGACTTGTGCTGTCGGTGGGCATGGCGGTCGATGCCAACGTGCTCATCTACGAACGCATGCGGGAGGAGACGGAACGAGGGGCGGCCGTCCGGATGGCGATCCGCAACGGCTTTCAGCGGGCGTTCTCCACGATCGTCGATTCGAATCTCACAACGCTCATCACGGCCATGGTTTTGTTCGCGATGGGCACCGATCAGCTGAAGGGATTTGCCGTCACGCTCATCCTCGGGTTGGTCCTCAACCTGTTCACCGCCGTGTTTTGTGCCCGGGTGGCATTCGATCTCGCCGAGCGGAATGGGTGGGTCCGGAAGCTGTCGATGGCCAAGTTCTTCGGACACACCAACCTCGAGTTCGTGCGTTGGGTTCGGCCTGCCGTCATCGGCTCGCTGGTGTTCATCCTGTTGGGGCTGGCCGCTGCCGCGAAGCGTGGGCAGGGGCTCTTCGACATCGATTTCACCGGCGGCACGAGCGTGCAGGTGGCGTTCAAGCCGGATCAGTCGCTCGACATAGCGGAGGTGCGCAAGGCCGTGTCGGTGCTGCCCGACGTGGCGGTGAGCGCCGTGACCTCGGCGGATATCGCCGCCGACACGCGGTACAAGATCGACACTTCGGTGCGGGACGACGATCAGGTGGAGAAGACGCTCCGGGATGTGTTTCCGGGGCGGCTCGCCACCTATTCCATGGGCTTTGGCGAGATCGCGTCGACGGCCGGTCCTGACAAGCCAGGTCCTGAGTCAGGGGCGCTCTCCACGGCAGTGGCTCTCGACTTCCCGGAGAAGATCAGTCTGCCCACGTTGCGGGCCACCATCCAGGACGCCCTGCAGGCCGAGGGGATGGCCGACGCGCCCTTCGAACTGGAGCCGGACGCGGCGGAGGCGAAGGGAGTCGGGAGCCGTACCAAGCCCTACCGCAACTGGGCCCTCTCGACGTCGCTCGACGTGGCGGCGGCCCGGCGGGTGGTGGAGCGGGTGGCGAAGAAGCTGTCCGACACGCCGGTCTATCTTTCGGCCAACTCGATCGGCGGCAAGATCGCAGGCAACACGAAGATCACTGCGATCTACGCATTGCTGGCGAGTCTGCTGATGATCGTGCTCTACGTGTGGGTGCGGTTCCAGAACGTCGCCTTCGGCCTCGCGGCCGTCGTGGCGCTCATCCATGACGTGCTGGTCGCCGTCGCCTGCCTCGCCTTCAGCACCTACGTGAGCCGCTTCCTAGGTTGGGCCCTGGTCGATGACTTCAAGATCAGCCTCGACGTGGTGGCCGCACTGCTGACGATCGTGGGCTTCTCGATCAATGACACGATCGTGATCTTCGATCGGCTGCGTGAACTGCGAGGCAAGAGTCCGTACGTTACGGCGGAGATGATCGACAAGTCGGTCAATCAGACCTTGAGCCGTACGATCCTGACGTCGGGCACAGCCTTCCTGGCAACGTTGATCCTCTATCTCTTCGGTGGCCAGGGAATCCACGCCTTTGCATTTACGATGCTCGTGGGCATCATCACCGGTACCTACAGCACGATCTACATCGCTGCACCGCTGGTGCTGTGGTTGCAGGAGGGTGCCAGTGCGGCCGGTCGCAGCCAGCAGGCGACGCGGTCGACGCCGCAACTGTCAGCCTGAGGTTCACGCACTTCCTGAGGTCGACCAAATCCTGAGGCCGACGGGGATCTGGAAGACCCTGCCGGGAATGCCGACCCTGACGGCGACGGGCCGTCGACTGCAGGTGATGCCCTTCGGCTTCGCCCCGCCGGGGCGGCGGCGTCAGCGCATACTTTCTCCGGGGCCGGTTTGGGCCGGCCCTTTGGGTTGGCATCCAGACGGGCTGGAGCCGCGTGGCGAAGGAGAGAGCATGTCGCAGTTCATGCATACGGTACGGTTTTTCGTTGGCATGGCGATGCTCGCCGGAGGCGTGGCGCTGGCCCAGCCGTTTGTGGCCGCGGTGGTCGCCGCCCGCGAGAATGCCGCGTCGGCCGCTGCCGTGCCGGGCGTGCAGTCCGGTCTGCCGGGTGTGATGACCAGCAGTGGCGGGCATGCCATCCCCGACCCGAGGACTGGAAGCGGTCTGGAATCGCACGGCATGCCGTTTCCGGCCGGTGACCAGTTCCCCACGGCACCTCCACCATCGCTCACGACGCCCCTCCCTGTGTCGGGGTTGGAACTCTCTCCGGCTGCACCGGGTCTGGATGGCACGTACAGGTCCACCGTTGAAATTCCACCGCCACCGCTGCTGGATTTTCACGCCCCGCCCCCGCTTGCTGCGGGGTGGGCGGTACACGACGTCGCCAGGCCGGTTGCTCCAAGCCCGGCGATCCAGTCGGTGACGGCGGCCACGGACTACGTCGTTCGTGACGGTGATGATCTCACGACAATTGCCTTGAAGGTGTACGGTCACGCCGGTGCCGCGACGGCCATCTGGGCCGCCAACAGGGATCGGGTTGCCGATCCGCAGGTGCTCCCCATCGGGCTTGCACTGCGGCTGCCTCCGACATGGACGCTTCCCGCTGCACACAGCGGTCCGGGGGGAATGTCGGGGCTTGCGATCGAGCCCACGTTCACCCCGAACTGGACTGGCGATCATGCCACGACGAATGCCGGCAGGGCCCCCGCCAGGTCGACCGCTCAAGGCGGGGCGGAAGCATCCTGGTTGCACGGGGCAGGCGCACCACCGGCGAGGACTTCGGCGACCCTCGCGGCAGACCCCGGCTCCAGATCCAACGCGGTGGGCACGTCGTCGGCTCAACGGCCCACCACCGTACGAGTCGGCGTGGGGGATTCGCTCGAATCGATCGCCGTCAGGTTCTATGGCGACAGGGCAGTGGCGTCGCGCATCTGGCAAGCGAATCGCGATCGGCTTCGCAGCCCAGATCTGCTCGTGCCCGGCAGTGAATTGCTATTGCCGTGATGAATCCCCGGGCATCACGTCCGGCTATTCGGGCTTGCGAGCCAGTGCCAGCGTGAAAAACGTCTTGATCTGGTCGGCGACGTTGAGGGCCGGATCGTTGGCGAGCTTGTCGGCTGCCAGGGTGGTGTCGACTTGAATGAAGAATGCCGTGCCTTCTGCAGGATCCTCGAGATCCTTGGCTTTCTCCGACG
>JBIIOL010000184.1:0-6412 GCA_044336965.1 Pirellulales bacterium
AGGGTGCCGAAGCCGCCCGGGAACAGCACGACGGCGGCCGCCCGCAGGATGAAGTGGAACTTTCGCAAGGCAAAATACTTGAACTGAAAGCAGAGTTCCGGCGTGATGAACGGATTCGGCTGCTGTTCGCTGGGCAGCTTGATGTTGAGGCCGATCGACTTGCAGCCGACGTCGAACGCTCCGCGATTGGCCGCCTCCATGATCCCCGGGCCACCGCCAGTGATGATGACGTAGTCGCGCTTGTCGTCGCACTGGTTGTCGATCGACACCAGGCGGGCAAACTCGCGGGCAGCATCGTAGTAGTGGCAGTAGGCGAGGAGTTGTTCGGCCCGCTTCAGCTCGCGGGCGGCATTGTCCATCGCCGACGCCGGGACGGCGGCCGAAGAAGCCATCGCCGACGCCGGGACGGCGGCCGAAGAAGCCATCGCCGACGCCGGACCGGCGGCCGTATTCTGCGCCCGTGCCATGGCGCGGCGGGCCTCCGACAGCCGCCGCTCCGCCGCGGGCCGTTCCACGATCTGCGTCCCACCGAAGACGATGACGGTGGAGGTGATGCTGTCGGCCTGGAATGCCAGTTCCGGCTTGCCCAGTTCGAGCAGCATCCGCACGCCGCGCATCTCCGGCTTGTCGAGCAGGTGCCGGTCATCCTGGGCCAGGCTGTAGCTGGGAGACGAGAGAATCGCCTCCATGTTTTCGGCGACCAGAGCCACGTCATCGCCGAGCGTCGTGTCGGGCAGGATGCTGCACGCTTTGGTAGGGGCCGGAGCCGTGCCAGCGGCAGCCGCGGGCGTCAGCCCGGCAGACTTGCCTGTCTTCGATGTCTTGGGTGTCTTGGCCATTGCGATCTCCGTGCCGTCGGTCGATGGACGTCGATTCTCGTTGAAACGAATCAGGAATCCAGTCGGGCGACGGTGCCGATGGTTGGAATCTCCACATCCCAGCCGCGGGTCTCCCGCAGGAAATCCGCCAAGCCTCGGGCAGCCGGCGGCTCTCCATGCACGAGGAAGGTTTTCCGGGGCGCGGGCATGCCCCCGAGCCAGCGGCCCAGTTCGCGGCGGTCGGCGTGACCCGAGAGGGCGTCGACCCGCCGCACGGCAGCCTTGACCGGAATGTCACGCCCATGGATCCGCAGGAACTTCGCCCCGTCGATAAGGCTTCGGCCCCGCGTGCCGATCGCCTGAAAGCCTGCCACCAGCACCGTCGTCTTGGGATCGGGCAGCCGCTGGGCGAGATGGTGAAGGATGCGACCACCGTTCATCATGCCACTGGAGGCGATCACGATCCCAGGACCCTCGTGGGAATTGATCGCCTTCGACTCGGCAGCCGTCTTTGCCATGCGCACGAACGGCGAGGCCAGCGCCTCCGCCACGCCCGCCATCTTGGCCTCCGTGAAATCGTGCTCTCCCACATGCCGGCGAAACACCTCGGTCGCCTCGACCGCCATCGGTGAATCGATCCAGACGGGCACCTCGGGCAGGCGACCGGCGGCCATCAGCGTGCGCAGCAGGTAGACGAGCTGCTGGCAGCGGCCGACCGCGAACGAGGCCACGAGCATCATGCCGCCCCGAGCCAGCGACTCCTTCGTCACCGCCTCCAGTTCGTCGAGCGGTCGACTGGCGGGATGATCGCGGTCGCCATAGGTGCTCTCGCAGACGAGGTAGTCGCAGGCGGGAGCGGGCAAGGGGTCGTGGTAGAGCGGTGCGTCGTAGCGGCCGACATCCCCGGAGAAAACGATCTTCCGCTGGCCGTCGGCCGTGGCCACCTCCACTTCGATGAACGAACTGCCCAGCATGTGCCCGGCATCGTGAAAGCGACAACGGATGCCCGACGCCGGTTCGAACCATGTTTCGCGGTCGACCGCCTTCACCAGCCGGAGCGTGCGATCAACGTCCCGCTCGTCGTAGAGCGGCAGCGCCGGCTGGTGCTTCGAATAGCCCTTCCGGTTGGCGTAGGCGGCGTCCTCGTCCTGGCACTTGGCGGAATCGTAGAGCAGAAGCCCGAGCAGGTCGGCAGTGGCCCGCGATGTGAGGATGGGGCCCTTGAAGCCCTCCCGGGCCAGCCGCGGCAGCCAGCCCGAATGATCGATGTGACCGTGCGTGAGCACGACCGCATCAACTGTGTCGGCCGGCACGGCGAAGCGGTCCCAATTCCGCTCGCGGAGGTTCTTCTCCCCCTGAAACAGTCCGCAGTCAACCAGCACGCGGGAGCCGCCGATCTCCAGAAGGTGCCGCGAGCCCGACACCATGCCGGCCGCGCCGAGAAAGGTGATGCTGGCTCCCGCATGGGGTGCGTTGTGCTGTGTTGGCATGATGGAACCTCCTCGTGAGTGTCGACTGCAGAAACGGTCAGGAAGACGGTGGCGCAACGCGCTCGCGAATCTCGAGCGAAGATCGGGTTTCTCCCGCCATGAGCAGTTCACCGTCGCCGATCGACAGCGACTCGAGCCAGTAACTCGTCGCTCCCGCATCGTGCGTCGACGGTATGTAGACCATGAGCACCATCCGCCCGTCCAACATTCTCAGGTCGGTGACCATGCCGAGCCTGCTGATCCGGCGTGAGAGTTCCCGCACGATCGGCGTCCGCGGGAGGGGAATCGCACCCAGCCGCGCCTGCTCCAGAACGATCATCAGATGGTTGACATCCCGCAGCAGGACCTCGCAGTCGAGCCAGGCCACGGTCGTCAGCGGCCCATAGCCCACCCGTGTACCCAGCACGACATGCCTGGGCCGGAACACCATCCGCGGGCGTGAAACACCCTGCGGCAACCAGCGAGGGTGGTTCCGCGGCAAATCGACCGCCAACCATGCGTTGAGTTCAGCGGCAGTCACCGCCGTTTCCCAGCCGCCCGTCCGTGAAATCGAGGCATGCCACGCCGAAGCCTTTGTCACGGCTCGCCGCGCCAACGCCTCGATATCCTCCGCGTCGCCTGCAGCGACGGCATTCGCCGAGATCGTAGCAGCGGAAATCTCAAGTTGCCGGTAAAAACCCGGCTCGTATTTCAGCATCACCGCGACAACGACGACCGCCAACGCCAGGCCGCCAAGACAGCCCGCCACGATCCTTCGCATACGCCGCCAAGATGATTGCTTCACGACAGTAGGCCACACATGCTCAAACCGCGTCTCAAAACCCGCGTCTCAAACACCCTGCCGCCAGAAGCGGGGGGGCCCGGCACAATCTCCTCCGCAGTCTCGCAGATTGGAGCCGTTCCCCCCAGGTTTTGAACAGGGGTTTTGAACAGGGGTTTTGAAACCGCGGTTAGCCCGTGAGGCCCAAGAGCCGGGGGATCGGCAGTTCGGCCGCCGCCTCCAGAGTCACCTCAGCCAGCAATTCCTGCTCGAGTTCATCCCTCAGCACCCGCACATCCGGCGGCGCCTCGATCCCGATCCGCACCTTGTCGCCGCTGACGCGCACGACCGTGACCACCACCGAATCCCCAACCCGAATTCGTTCGTTTTGCTTGCGGGAAAGCACCAGCATCGAGGGCCTCCGTTCCAATTGTAGATGTGTGGGATGAATGTACTGGATGTGCTGTACGCATGTCAACCTTGCTCCGGCCGCGAACCGCTGTCGCACGGGTTTTCTGAACGACCGTGGCTCCTGCGGGACCGGAGACGAGCTGGCAAAGTTTGCGACAAGGGAAACATCGTCCGGTCGCGCAGACTTTCTTGGCTGCTCACCGACGAACACCGACTGGACGCATTGTGCGGCGCCGGCCTGTGGTATCACCTGCTCGCAGCGGGCCGGTTCCGCAACCTGCGAAAGCGGACTCAAGAACCGATGGAATTCCGCCAGCGGCCGGCACGCGAGCGTTCTACTCGGCGTCCGGCGGAGTCACGGTCGCGAACTCGGCGAGTGCAACCTGCGTGGCCACGGCCACGCGGCTCTCAGCATCCTCGATCCGCGACAGATCGCCGGTCAGAAGCCGAGGGTGAAACTTGTGCACGCATCGCAGCGTGTCGGCCCGCCCCGCAACCATGGCCACGCGGGAGTCGATCTCGAGCGATACCTCCGTGGGGATGCCACCCGCCGCCGCCACACGACGATTGATGGCCAATCGCGGAAATGGTGGCAGTCCGCCGGGCCGCACGAGCGCCTTGAGCAGGATCGCGGTGTCAGCAAAACGCCGATAGATGCCGGCCGCCTCGGCTGATGGCGGTCTGGCAAAATCGATCACATAGTGAACCCGCGGACCGACCAGTTCGATGCGTTCGTCCGACTCGGTCATGCCCTCGCCGAAGTCCGGGCCACCGGCCCACTGCACCAGCCGGTCGTCCGATTTTCTCGCCCACGACGCCAGCGACACGCTCAGTCGCTCCAGCCGGATCGCGTCGATTTGTGTCTTGAGATTGCGCACCGGATCGACGAGTACCACCCGCTCGCGCGCCGGGTCGTGGAGCACGATCTCGCCTCCGGTCCCCGCGTGGCCGCCCTTGGCCGCAACGGGCTCGAGAAAGTCCCAGGCAACTCCGTCGCGAAACAGTGTCAGGCTGCGGGCGACCGGCTCCTCGGCACCATTGACGAAGACCTGGCTTTCGACGCGAAACCCGGCATCCTCGGCGGCCCCCACGGAGAGCCCGCCGCACGCGGTTATCAGCGCCCACGACAGAAACAGCCGCACGACGATCCGCAGCGGCATGGCTCGCAAGGCGTCGGTATGCATGCGTGGCAATCCTGGGGTTTCCATGGGCCATCTGCGGCCGAGGGGGCCGGAACGCTAGCAGAAGTCTGCCCGGGAACCAAGGCTGAACCGCGGCCCTTTTCCAGCCGCTGAAACGGTCTTTTTCAGCGGTCTCTAGCCGCCAGACACAAGGGTCGCGATGTCCGCGGCATCGGAGAACACATGCCAGCGGCCAGCGGGCACTCGCCGGGCCAGCCGATCGAGACGCGACTGCAATTTCTCCCGCGACATCTTCCCTGCCACCTGCCGAATCGCCACGCCCGCCACCCGGTCGGGATGACGTCGGGCAACCTCCGCATAGAGTTCGGGATCGCGCTCACCGGAGTCTCCCACGAGCAGGAACTTCCGCCGCGGAAAATCCTCCATGATGTGTTCGATGGTCCGCCGCTTCGAACGCTTGCGGGATGGCAAGCGGCGCAGGGGCGTGGAATCCTTGAGCCGAAAGAGTTTGAGGTGCATGGATCCCGAGGGGAGGCCCGCTTCACGGAGAAATCCCCCCAGACAGTTGGCCAGCTGCCATGGGCTGGCCGACACATAGTGGAAGGTGGTTCCCACCTCCTGCCATCGGCGGTAGACCTCCGCCATGCCCGGCACCGCAACAAATTCCCGCAGCAGCGTGTTCGTGAGGAGTTCCCGCCGGTTGCCGACGTTCGTCACCTTCACGGTGTCGTCAATGTCGGAGATTACCGACGTTCCCTGTTCGTCGATCAGCTGAATCCATCCCGCCGTCGCGGCGGCAGCCTGCGTGCCTTCGGCATGGTCGCCGTCGGGGGCGATCGCCGCCTCGTAGGAGAGCCACCGGCACACGCCAGCGCTGGTTGCGAACTCGGCCTGAGAAGCGAGCGCGTCGACATCGGCCTCATCGAGATCGATCACATGCTGAAAATGTCCGACCCGATCCGACTGCCCCGCATCGATCCTCCGCCCGCCGAGCGTGATGCTCACCCGCTCGCCAGCCACCCTGTGAAAGAGGAAGGCATCGGCCCGCCGCTGAAACACATCCGATTGCACCTGTGTTTCGTCGAGTTCCAGCAGCCGCTTGATCACCCCGATGGCCAGGGTGCGACGATGGCTCTTGACGGGCAACGGCCGGGTGATCATCCCGGCAATGGTGGCCCGCCAGCGATTTTCGCCGGGAAGACGCCGCGCATAGGTGGGGAAAAATACGATCATGCGGCCAAACCGCGGGCCAGGCACACCCGCCACCGGTACAGCCCAAAGCCATGCGGTTGACACGCGGGATGCGGGTTGGTGCTTGCAATCACAAGGAAGCCCATCTTACAACCTTTTCCTGCATTCTGGATCAGTCACCACCGGGAGGAAAGCATGGGAGTCAAGAAAACGGGCAAGGGCCGCCGCAAGCTGGGTCAGAAGAAGCGCCGGATGCGGGCCCGTATCCGTCATCGCAAGGGCTGATGGCATTCGGGCCATCCTGTCGTGAACCACGGCGGCGCGTCGCGTCTTCCGGCACGATCCGCACAGCTTCACGGGAACGGTGATTGGCACGTCCCGAGGGCCTTCAGCTTTTGCTTGCCGCGCATCGGGCATGGGGTAGTTTTGCTTGGCCTCGCGGCGAAGACCCGCCCGAGGCGATTGCCCCCGGGAAGGAGATGCTCTCGATGCGTGCCAATGCGTGGTGCCGTTCCGCGGCGCGATGTCTGCCAGTGGTGATGGTGCTAGCGGCTGCCGGCCTGTCCGGCTGCAAGTCGATGACGGAGAAATACATCGCCC
>JBIIOL010000185.1:0-6404 GCA_044336965.1 Pirellulales bacterium
TGTTCACGGGCCAGGCGGAACTCGAACGCACTTTCGACACGATCAAGGAAAAGCAGAAGGCCGGCGAACTGCGTGACATCCGCGACCTTCTTCAGGCGACTGCCGATGCGTCGGCTGACGTGGATGAGCAGCGGCTGCGGCAAAAGCTCACCGAAAAAATCAAAGGAGCTTTGGGCCGCTGGGACGAAGCGAATAGCAGGCCGGAGCCACAGAACGGCAAGGAGAAAGGGCTTTCCGATCCCTGGATAAACGGCGCCGGCGGCGTCCTGAAAGCCTGGTACGACTGGAAGCGGTTGTTGGCGGAGCGCGATCGCATCCTTGAGTTGGAGCGTCGGCTCGACGACATCGGCAGGCAGGTGGCGACTCGCGAAGGTGAGATTCGCACATTGACTGAGTTCGTCCAGAAGTATGGCGCCCTTCGTGAGGGTCTCGCTGAGCGTGAGATGCTTGAGGAGAAAATTCCACGGCTCAGACAGGCTGTTGCCGAGATGGCGGCCACGTTCACGGCATGGCCGCAGGCAAAGGCCGCGATTGACGCATGGGGCCAGCTCCGGCCGAATATCGTTGTGCAACTTGAGGCGGCGAAGAAGGAGCGGATTGCCGCCCAGGCGAAGGCGAGCGCGGCAGCGTTGCTCAAATCCTTCGCGGCCATCAAGGAGGCCAAGGGAGAATGGGAGAAGGCCGTCAAGGTCGCGAACGCTCACCCCCATCCCGGTGAGGACGTCCTCAAGGAAATCGACCGGCTCGAGGGCGCCATCACGGCCTCGGAAAATAAGCTGGCCGCGAGGTCGCTGTCGTGGCGCATCGATGCGGATCAGGCAGGGACGGTCATCGTCGAGCGGGGTTCCGAGCCGGCGGAAACGATCCCCGTTGGGCCGGGGCCGACTTCCGGCGAGGCCACCGCGCGGATTCGCGTGAAGGCGGCAGGCATCACCCTCACCGTGGCGAGCGGCGAAGAGGACGTTGACGCCCTGTTTCGTTCGATCGCGGACGACCGGGCGGCGCTCGTCCGGCAGCTTGAGTCGTGCAACGCCGCATCACCGAAGGCCGCCCGCGAGATGGCCGACAGGCATCGCGACTACGCCGCGGCAGCTGCATCATGCAAGCTGGTGTACGAGCGGTTGCTGCAAGGCAAGACCTTCGAGCAGTGGGAGACGGAGGTGCTGGCAATCGAGAGCCTGCCCGCCACCCGAGACCTGGCCGCAATCGACGACGAGATCATAAGGATTAACAAGCAGCTTACCGACGGCGACACCCAGGCCGCGAGGCACGAGGAGTCGATCCAGAACTGGGAATCACAGTACCAGGATCTCGAGAGGCTCGCGGAACGCTGGATCGATGCGAAAAACACGTTGCAGCGTGCGTTAACGACGCTCGAAACCCTGCCCAGGCTGCCGGAGGGCTTCGAGTCGGTGAAGGAGTTCCTGAGGTCGCTGAATGACGCACAGAGTGCGCTGTTGACGAAACAGCAGCAACTGCCCGCGCTGCGGCAGGAGTTTGGCCAGCTGACCGGGGAACTCGGGGACGACCGCAGCGAGGACATGACCGAGCAGGCCGCTTCCGCAGAGCGGGTATTCAACCGTGCCCGGGCGCAAGGGCGGGCGTATCTACGGATCCAGCAGGAACTCGATCACCTCGCTGGTGCGCCGGGGGTCGATCAACTTGCGAACTTTAGCGAGCGGGTGGCTGGCCTCTTTTCACGGATCACGGGAGGCACGGCCACGATTGAGTTCGACGGGCAACTGCCGGCGAGCGTGGTGCGGGGTGCGGTTTCTCTGCCGCCGGACCGCCTGTCGCACGGCGGGGGCGGCGCACTGGCCCTCACCCTCCGTCTGGCGATGGCGGAGGCCTATCTCCAGGGGCACAGCGGATTCGTCATGCTCGACGATCCCTTGGTCCACTTCGACAAGACGCGCATGGCCGTTGCGGCAGATGTCCTCCGCACGTTCTCGGCAAGCACACAGGTGCTCTTCTTCACCTGCCACGATCACCATGCTGAGCGGCTCGAATACGGTAGCCCCTGATGTTTGAAGCGGCACGTTCATCCCGTGGAGAGCTGGAGCCATGACGGAAATCATTGACGAACAGCTGATCGCAGAAGCGCAGGCAGCGCTGGACAGGTCTATCGAGCGACGCATCAAACAGGGCGATACCGTCGCCGTCGTCCGACCGCTATACCACGAGGGACTGACGACACCCCGGTGCGTGCTGTCGATCAATGGGCAGGATGTCAGGTTTTTCTACCGCAAAGCTACGAAGCGGTGGGTTCGGGCTTAGGCGGCCTATCAACGAAGATGCCCGCAGGCTCTCTCAAATACCGATGCCGCTAGGATCACCACGACATTCACTGCGTTCCATTCACGACAACGAGGCCTAAGTATGTCGAGCGATCCAAAGATGCGGGTTATCGAGCAGCGCCCGTCGGATCCTATCTGCTGTCCGTTTTGTGGGTTCGTCTGCTGCCCCGGAGGAGACGATGAGGCGTGGGAATTTGATGCCGACACATGTGTTTGCGACCACACGCTGTTCGTGGCAACCGACTACGGTTTTGAGTACCGCTCAAGCGAGTTCAACCGACTTGTGGGCCTTCCGGACGACGGGGAGCCCGAGCCAGATCTTCCAGCCAACAATGAGCACGGGTACGACGGATACACGTCGGCTCTAAACCTTCCCGGGGCGATCAAGATCGCGAGTTACGAACCGGCGCCATCGTTTTTTGGCGTCTACTTTGGGTTTGCACATGAGCTAGGCGGGCAATAGGCAGAGTGTGCCCGGAATCAAGGCTAAAGGGTCAGGCAACTCTTCTGCGATTGCGTCGGGGGTCAGCCCGCGATCAGCACAGTACCGCGGGCAAATACGGATTGGCTACGACAGTCGTGCGAAGAGTTGCAGTAGCACTTCCGCATCCAGAGCAGCGTATGCGATCTGGGCGACATCTAACGGGCGGCGGGTCCAATCGCTTGTCTGTTGCTTTTTGCACACGGTGACTCCAAGTTCGCGCTGGCATACGGCCGCGAGACTATGGCCTCCGGATGCATCGTGGCCGCGGGCGTTCCGCGACAAGTGCATCGTATCAACGACGGGCTCGATGGAAAGGCCATATTGGCCAAGCACCTGCGATTCGAATTGGGCGTTGTGAATAAGTTTTGTCACGGTCGGCGCCACGAGAAGCCGGTCGAGTGCCTGTAAATTTTCCAAGGCCAATGCATCGATTAGATACGTGCACTGGGTTGCGGCGATCTGCGCTAAGCAAAGGGTTCTTGTACCGAGCGTAGTCTCCACATCGAGGCCAATCACGCTCTCTTGCAGTAGTGCATCAACGGCCGCATTTAACTCTTCCTGCGTCATGACCCATTGGATCTCACGCTGGGAATCTCGCTGAGCGATTGGCAGCGCACTCGTTTCATCGCCTGTTGCCGAGGAAGCCTCCGCGGCGTGAGGCAAGGCACGAGGTGGCGGGGCGGGGATACTGGGCCGTTGTGGACTAGAAAGAGCGTTGATATCAGTCGCCGTAATGACCAACGGGCCCTGCTCGCCAGACAGCCAACGCCATGTGGCGGCGATGTCGAGCAGGTATGTGGCAACGATTTCCTGCTCAACCCAAGGCGGTACGAACGGCTGAAACTTGCTCAGTCGGTAGTTCGGGAGGCCGGCTCGCACCGTGGACCAGACAGCCTCGTCCTGCCAGAGTTCCGGGGTTGCCAGTTCCGCTAATGCCTGCGTGAATGTGGCGTTGTTGAGCGTATCGCCCTTGATCGCTATGCAGAAGTTATCCGGGACGACGGTCCATTCCGGGTGAAGAGCCTGCAGTGCATACCGAATCGTGGAGTTGATGCGACCGCCGGCGTAGGTCCACCACTGGTACTCGCCTTCGCTGACGCGAACGCCGCCGCGGCTACCAAGCGTCATGCCACGCATGGCGGCTCGCTCCTCCTCGAGAAGCCGGGCAGCGGGTGCGTCGAGATAAGAAATCACTACATCAGACGCCACGATGACCCGGATTTTCCGGCACACCTCCAATCCGAGAAACTGCGGCAGAAATCCACCCCAGGTCGGCTGGCGGCCTGCTGGTGCGGGTTCGACGACGACAGTGCGACGGTCGTGATCGATCTGGATTACGCCCCAACGCCCGCCGCCGAGCAAAAAGCAACTCACCCCGTCGACGAGCCGGTCGACGAACCCTTGATTGAGATTTCCAAGTTCCCGCCGCGCGGGCCCATTTTCGATTACCGCATAGGTCTGTGGGCTCGTGAAGACGGCATACATCTCCTTGAAATTCATGCGCCCGAATCGTCGCTCCGCCCGAGGACCTATCACGAGCAGGCCGTTTGCAAGCCGCAAACCGCCGTCGGAGAGCATCCAGGAGATCAAGCGGTCGAACTCTGCCCTGTGAATTCCCGCAAAATCTGGCACGGTGCTGATATGGGCCCACGCTTGCTCGGCTGTAATCCCATTCTTTGCCAGGGACATCGTCATGAGCTGGTGCACCAGAACCGGCCAGCAGCGATCTGGCGTATCCACTGACTCGACCCAGCCATCCTTCGACAACTCCACGAGGGCGATTGCAAGAAGCACGCTCGCCGGGCCTTCGCAGAAAAACGTCGTGTTCGGTGTCTGGCCTTCCCTGCGGCCCGTACGGCCCATGCGCTGAAGAAACGAACTGACGGTCTCTGGAGCCTCAGCCTGCATCACGCGGTCAAGATCGCCGACGTCGATGCCTAATTCGAGCGTGGACGTGCAAACGATACACGCATCGCTTCCATGCTGGAATCGGGCTTCAGCTTCCGCGCGTTCCGCCCTCGAAACGGAACTGTGGTGTACGAACACCGTCGTGCCGCGGCGATCCATGAGATCAGCGACCGCTTCCGCTGTTGCGCGCGACTGGCAGAAAAACAAACTTTTTTTTCCTATTGCCGCCGCGGCCGCGTCTTGAGCCAGTGCGTCGAGGCCTGGCCGGTAGACCACGTTGATTTGCCGGCCGCGTGGCTGTTTGGGTGGGTCGACGACGCAACGGTCCCGCCGAGAGCCGCCTTGCAGCCATTCCAGAATCTGGGTCGGATTGCCCACGGTGGCGCTGAGCCCGATCCGCTGGATGTCGTGACGACTTATGGCGGCAAGGCGCTCGATGACGCTCATCAAGTGCGCACCACGATCCGTGCCAGCCAACGCGTGAATCTCGTCGATAATCACATGTCGTAGGTCGCTGAACAGCGTTTGGGCAACGTCAGGCCTCGTAACCAGTATTACCTCAATCGATTCGGGTGTTGTCATGAGAACATCGGCCGGATTCTTCAAGAAGTTGGCTTTCTGGGTGTCCGGAATGTCGCCATGCCATACAAAACGCCGCAACCCGACCATCTCGGTGTAGGCGCCCAACCGATCAGCCTGGTTGTTAAGCAGGGCCTTGATCGGCGCAATATAGATTGCACCAACCGCTTGTGGCCGGCTGTCAACGAGCTGTGACAGCGTTGGAAACATCGCCGCTTCCGTCTTGCCGCCCGCTGTCGGCGCCAGAATAACGGCATTCTTGCCGGCCAACAGCACTTCGCCTGCCAGATCCTGAACTGGGCGAAGGCTGGTCCAATGCAATCGGCTGACGATCGCCTCTTGGAGTTCCGGGGTGAGTCGTGAGAAAACGCTCAAAAGAACACCTCTTGTACGGGCACGGGACCGGCATCTGCGTCCGGTATGTCCGCCATGATCCCAGTCAAAACCTCCTGCTCCTCGGGCCGCAAGTCGCCAGCATTGGTTGTAAAGGCGTAATGCTGCATCGGGTCATAGGTGTCCGGATGCTGGTCCGCCTTGTCCATTACCTCGACCAATTCCCTCAGAAAATAACGTGGAATCACGCCTATGGCACCCTTGAACCCCGTCGTGACATCGCGCACGAGACGCTCAATGAACTCTGGATTCACACGTCTTTGGAAAGAAGCAATGTCTTTTGCCGGAAAGATTTCGCGGAGCTTGAGCGCAATTTCCTTGAGCTGCTCGGCCTTGAGTGGCCGGATCGCAAGTTGTGGCTGACGCAGGTTCGGATGAAGGTCGTCTCGTTTAAAATGGATACGATCGTGCAACGGCTGGAGGCCAGCGACCCCCTGCTTGGAGTCAAAAAATGCTGGGGTGCCTGTGAAGAGCCACACGATGCCAGGAAAACCGATGGCCCCGTCAAAGATCTGCCGGATTCCGTTCAGGGAGCGATGCCTCGAATCGGCCCGCATACGCAGGATAGTCTCGGCTTCGTCAATCACGATGACGAGGCCGTTGTAGCCGGCGGCTTTGATGATCTCGAGAATACCTCGCAAATACGCGAGCGCTAGTTCGCTTGTGATCGCCCCCGTGACGCCTATCTTGCGGCGGTCCGCTTGGCCGACCGTTGTGCTGCCTGACAGCCAGGAAATCAAAGC
>JBIIOL010000186.1:0-6400 GCA_044336965.1 Pirellulales bacterium
GACTCGAAGTATTTTCAGGTTACTGCCGCCCCCTGGTTGCCCGACGGGCACAGTGATTGCCCCGGGGGACATGAGGGGCTATCGGCGGGCAGGGGAAAGCGGCTTGAGCGACACCCAAGTATTTTTCGAGACAGGACTTGTGGCGTGTTGTGGGCAAAGAATGCCGTGCGCACGGCGTGTGCAAGCTGTGCGGCGCGGAGCCGTAGAACCGCTACAGATTCAGTCGGTTTGTCTGCGCAACCGGCAAGGTTTCACGCGCGATGGTGGTGTGTGTGAAACTGTGCGGGTTGTGGTGGCACAGCCGGCACAGCTTGACAGTGGTGGCACGACCGATAGACTCCGCCGGCGAATCTGGTGGCCCGTCGTTCGCAGTTGTGAACGGCAGGCAAACAGGGAACTCCGGTGCGATTCCGGGACGGCCCCGCCGCTGTGTCCAAGCGATTTCCCAGACCGGGAAGAGAGGTCGGCTGTTATCAGGCCATTGCGACCGAAACGGTGAAACCGTGCGGCTCGCGAGAAGGCATGCAGCCGGCTGAGCTTGGGAGTCAGAAGACCTACCAGCATTCATGAGGAGCGCGTGCCGACTGCGAGGGCGGTCACACGGGCACGGTCTGCGTGGGCAGGCTGTTGGTTTGCCAGGATATTGGTCTGCCTGCTCATTCGCCGGGCCGGTGCCCCTCGCTGGGCGCTGCTGCGCACCGGGAAGACGTCAGGAGACCGCACGGAGGTTTGCATGAACGCACGGAATAGTCGCCCGGTCGCCGCATGGCGTCGGCCCGGTTTCACGCTGGTCGAACTGCTGGTCGTGATCTCGATCATCGCGGTGTTGGTGGGACTGCTTCTGCCGGCCGTGCAGTCGGCCCGGGAGTTGGCCCGCAGTACGGCCTGCGGGAACAACCTCCGGCAGTTGGGGCTCGCGCTGCACAACTCCGTCAGCGCCAAAGCCGGAAAGCTGCCACCGTTGAAGGTCGACGACGCGACTCGGATCGCCGGCACGATCGCCGACCCGGATCAAAACCCCTATCCCGGAAAGAGCCGCTATTGGTTCGCCGAGGTCGACGAGAGCCGGCCGGTCGAGTCGGGGAAGATCGATTTCGCGAAGGGGACGCTCTCCCCGTTCATGGAGGGTAACGTCGCCGCGTACCAGTGCCCAAACTTCGGCCTCGCAGCGGTTGACATCGTGCGGTTCGGAAAGATGGCCACGGGGTTCGACTACAACGCCTCACTGGGGGCCGGCACCGAGTACGACTGGGACAACTACCCCACCGTGACGCAGAAGCCAACCCGCACCTTCACGATGGGTCAGATCAAGGAAACCAAGCGGACAATCGCGTTTGCCGAAAGCGCCATCGTCTATTTTCTCAGCCCCTACCCGTTGCGTGAGAATCTCGGAGGGCTGCTGTTGCCGAGCACGGCCGATCCGTCCGTTCACTTCAGGCACGTCGGTCAACGGGCGAACGTGGCCTTTCTGGATGGTCACGTGGAGGCCTACACGCGAAAATTCCGGCCGGGCCCCTGGACCGATCCTGCACAGTTCGAGCCGATGGAGTTCTACGGCGTCGGCATCGTCTGTGATGGTGATCCCAACGATAACGCCCAGTGCGACGCGCTCTACGACCGAGAATGACCTGTTGAGGCCGATGTGGAGGGCACCATGCTCAAGACCATGTTCAAGGATGTGCGCGTTTGGACTGCCCTGATCGCCTTTGGTGTGGCAGCCTGTCTGCTTGTTCCAACGGTGCTCCCGGCGCGGGCGCCCGCCGTCGCCGAGGAGTCGATTGCGGAAATCCGGTATGTCTGCACGGAGACCGGCGAGGTGTTCACCCGTCGCATGACCGCGGCCGCCCTGCCGCATCCCACGACCGGAAAACCGACGCTCGTGCCGGCGGTCTACGACCCGAGAAAGAAACAGTGGAAGCCGGGACCGCCGCTGGAGGTCATGCACCGGCGCGGTCTGTTGCGGCCGTCGCCATGATGCCGCGGGACGACGAACGCCGGCGTGACGCCGTGCTGGCCCACAATGCCCGCGCGTGGGACCTGCTCGCTGCCGGCCTGGCTCCGCTGGCACGGCCGGCCGTGGATGCGGCGTTTGCCGACCCGCGCACGTGGTTGGGTGGCGGCGGGCCGACGGGTCGCAGTTGGCTGCCCGACCGACTCGACGGACTGGAAGTGCTCTGCCTGGCCGCGGGTGGCGGCAAGCATGGCCCGCTCTATGCGGCGGCCGGCGCGCGAGTTACCGTGATCGATCTCTCGTCGTCCATGCTCGACCTCGACCGGCAGGTGGCCCGGGAGCGGCGGATCGACATGGAGATCCTTCAGGGCTCGATGGACGATCTCTCGATGTTGGCCGCGGGCCGGTATGACCTCGTGATCCATCCGGTGAGCACCTGCTACGTGCCCGACATTCGCCGCGTGTTTACTGAAGTCGCCCGCATCACGAAGCCCGGCGGACGCTACGTCAGCCAACACAAGGCGCCGGCGAGCCTGCAGGCCTCGGCTGAGCCGACGTCTGGGGGACGCTACGAATTGTCTCGTCCGCAAACGAGTGGCGAGCCTCTGCCGCCGCAGCCACCATCGCGGCTGCGCGAGGCTGGCACGCAGGAATTCATCCATTCGCTCACGTCGCTCCTTGGCGGGATCTGCGCCGCGGGCTTCACGATCGAGGATGTCTGCGAGCCCGACCACACGCAGCCGGCGGCCGCTCCCGGCTCATTCGCCCACCGTGCTGCCTTCGTGCCCCCGTACCTCCGCGTCCTGGCGCGGCGGACGGCGATGATGACGCCGCCATTGGCCCGCGGCCCGACGCTGCTGGTAGAGTAGCAGGGGAAACCATCCTCCTTCCCGGAACGGAAACCCCATGATCTGCCTGAACGTGCTCCTGATGGCCAAGGATCTGGCCGAAGTGCCGACGATCCGCGAGTATCTCGCTCAGGCGATGCGGAAGAGCCGCACGGAGCCGGGCTGTCTGCGGTTCGATGCCTATCACTCCAACGGCGAGCCGCGCCGGTTCGTGCTCGTGGAGCACTGGGCCTCGCAGGAGGCACTCGACCAGCATCGTCTGGCCGAGGCTTACAACACGATCTACAAGCCCTACGTGATGCCGCTCATCGAACGCGAAGGGGGTCCCGCGACCCTGCTCGACTGAAGCCCCATGATCCTCCTCATCGACAATTACGACTCGTTTACGTGGAACCTCGTCCAACGGCTCGGGGAAATCGCCCCTGAGATTCCCGTCGAGGTGCATCGCAACGACGAGATCACCGGCGACCAGATCGCCGCCAAGGCACCCAGCCACATCGTGCTCTCGCCTGGTCCCTGCACGCCTGACGAGGCGGGCATCTCCTGCGAGCTGGTTCGCCGGTTCGCGGGCCGGATGCCGATACTCGGCGTCTGCCTCGGCCACCAGTCAATCGGACAGGTGTTTGGCGGCACGATCGTCCGGGCGCAGCGACCGATGCACGGCAAAGTCGATCGCATCGAGCACTCGGGGCACGGACTCTTCGCCGGGCTGCCGAGCCCGATCGAGGCGACCCGCTACCACAGCCTCGTCATCGATCCGCCGACGCTCCCCCGTGACTTCGAGGTGGATGCCTGGTCGACCGCGCCCGACGGCTCCCGCGAGATCATGGCGATTCGTCACCGCACGCTGCCCATCTACGGCGTCCAGTTTCACCCGGAAAGCTTCCTGACGCCAGCAGGTTACGATCTGCTCCGCGGATTTCTGGGGAGCGGCGTGGTGTCGGCATGATCGAACTGCCCGAGGCGCTGTCACGCATCGAGCGGGCCACCGCGCCGCTGCCTCCCCGACGCATGCCTCTGCTCGAAGCCTGCGGCCGCGTGCTCGCCGCGGGGATCGTGTCGGACGTCGATTCGCCTCCCTGGGATCGGGCGATGATGGATGGCTTCGCCGTGCGGGGCGAGGATTTTTCAGCAGCTTCACAGGAGATCGTCGAACTCGATGTGGCGGTTGACCTCGCTGCCGGCGATGTCACGACGCTCGTGATTGGCCGCGGGGCGTGCGGCAGGATCATGACCGGGGCGCCGATTCCGGCGGGGGCCGATGCGGTCGTGCCCGTGGAGTCCGCCGTAGACGACACCACAAACGTGCATGCGGGTGGCAGGGTGCGGCTTCGCGACGAGCGGTTTCGCGCCGGGCAGCACATTGCCATGCAGGGAGTCGCCTTTCGTCGCGGGCAGGAGGTGCTCTCCGCGGGTATGACGCTCGGCAGCGCCGAGATCGGGCTCGCGGCCGAGGCTGGAGCCACGCATGTGCTGGTGCCGCCGCGGGTGCGGGTGGCAATCGTCTCTACGGGCAGTGAACTCGTGCCGCCCGCTGCAACGCCGGCCTTCGGACAGACACGCAACTCCAACGGCCCGATGATCGCCGCCGCGGTGCACCTGCTCGGAGCCGAGCCGATTCCCCTTGGCATCGCGGGCGACCGGCCGGAGGCGATCCGGGCGGCGGTCGCGCAGGGGCTGGCGGCCGACGTGCTCGTGCTGTCGGGCGGCGTGTCGGCCGGCGACCTCGACCTCGTGCCGGAGATCTTCCGGCAGTGTGGGGTGGAGAAGATTTTCCACAAGGTGCGGCTGAAGCCAGGCAAACCCGTCTGGTTCGGGATCCTCCGCCGCGAGGCCGCTGCGCCGACACTCGTCTTCGGCCTGCCGGGCAATCCGGCGAGCAGCCTCGTCTGCTTCGAGCTTTTCGCCCGGCCGGCGATCGCGATCCTCGCGGGAGAGCCTCGCGAGGCCTGGCATCTTCCACGCCGCATGGCCCGGCTCACTGGCCCGGCCAAGGCCGCGGCCGACCGGCCGGTCTATCTTCCCTGCCGGCTCACGACTTCAGATAGCGGGCTGGCCGCCACGCCGCTGCCATGGTCTGGTTCATCGGATCTGCTGGGGTTGGCCGGTGCGGCCGGCCTGCTCGCGCTGCCCGCCGGCGGCCGGCGGTACGAGGCAGGAGAAGAGGTCGAAGTCGTGTTGCGGTCGTGAGCGGCCACCCACGTCCCGTCGCTTGCGCTCAGGGCTTGTATGCGATCGGAATCATCCGTGAGGGGCTGCCCCTGCTCCGAGAGCCGGCGTTGCTCGGGCACCGATCCGTCTCAGCGGATTGGTCGACGGAGCGAACGTCCGGCGACGGGGCATGGGCAGCCCCGAACCGTCGCTACGCGTTCATACTTACGACGGCAGACTGCGGTGGAAGTGGACGTGCTTCCAATGGCCGGCCTGCTTCTGCCAGAGCCGCGTCTCCTCGGAACTGCGCGTCACCGGCTTGCCGGCCTCGTCGAGCGTCTGCGTGAGGCGAACGTAGGCGACGAGCGCCACGTCGGCGGCGAGCAGCTTCACCGTTGGCGTGGTCATCGTCGTCGTTACGGGCTTCGCGGGCGGCGGCGACTTGCCGTCGGTGGCCGGCGCGGGCAGCTTGAAATAGAACTCGTGGAAGGGGAGCCCCTCCACCAGGTGGCCGCGGGCCTCGGGCTCGAAGCAGGTGATGTCTTCGGCCACCAGTTGGCAGTAGGTCTTCCAGTCGCCGGAGGCAATCGATGCCAGCAGGCGGCGGTTGAGGTCGAGCACGTCATCAGCGGCGGATGGCATGTGGGTGAAACTCCAAGGGGGTGAGGGGGAGGCGGATTGATCAGGTTGATTCGGCGGGCCGTACCAGACCGAGCGTCACGAGTTTGGCGAGGCATTCGTCCCGTTCGCGGCATCGCTCGAGCCCGGCCCATGAGGGATCCTGGACCGTCAGAAAATCGGCGTGGCCCGCCGGCAGTCCATTTTTGCCTGGCCGGGCGGCGAGCCGCTGGATCACTTCACGGTCGAGCTTCGTCAGCCGCATGGCCTCGAGCCGGTAGTCGACGAACGCCTCCCACACGAGTGGAAAAAGCGGCTGCACGATCTGCTGGCCGATCGTCTCGGCGTAGCGACGGATTTCCAACTGGGCGTGGGCGTCCATTCGCAGCGCCAGGAAGTGCAGGAGGTTGTGGAGGTCGATCTTCCAATAGGCTTCGGTGTAGGTGGAGAGCGGCAGATCCTTCCTCGCCTGTTCTCTCGCGATGCCCGCCGCCAGCCTCGCCTCGTAGACCTTTCTCGCAAGACTCTGCAGCTCCTGCTCCGACTGCGTGAGGCTGTGGCCTGCCGACCGCGACAAGAGGCCGGCGGAACCCTGCCGGTTGTTCGCGGCCTGGCTTCGCCACTCGTCGTCGTGCGTCGACTGCATCGAGTCGATCGCCAGGGAGTACCGCGTGGAGTATTCATTGACGCTGGCCGTGCGATGACGGATCCACTGCCGCCAGCAGTCCATCGGCACCCGGACCACAAACTTCAACTCCGCCATCTCGAAGGGGGTGGTGTGCGCGTGCCGGAGGAGATAGCGGATGAGCTGGCGGTCGTCGCTCACCTTGCG
>JBIIOL010000187.1:0-6389 GCA_044336965.1 Pirellulales bacterium
AGCTACTCGCTCGGCATGAAGCAACGGCTGGTCTTCGCCGCCGCACTGCTCCACGATCCAGATGTCCTCGTGCTCGACGAGCCGATGGTGGGGCTCGACCCGCGGAGCGTCCGGATCGTCAAAGACCTTCTCAAGACACGCACCCAGGAGGGCATGACGGTCTTCATGTCGACGCACACGCTTGCCATGGCCGAGGAGATGGCCGACCGGGTGGGCATCATGGTGCGAGGTCAGTTGCGGTTTCTAGGCACCATCGCCGAACTCCGCGACCACATGGCGGTGGAAACGACGAACCTCGAGAATCTGTACCTCGAGCTCACGACCGCCAGGCCGGACTCGCCATGAGCGGCACAGCATGGTGGAGCACGACCGGTCGCGGCACGCACTGCGGTCCCAGCCGTTTGATCCCTGCGGAGGCGGAATCCCGGGTGTTGTCGAGGCTGCGGTCCACGATCGCGTGGGAGACGCTGCGGTCGATGCTGTCGGGGGCGCGGCTGCGGCTGGCTCTGGTGGTTCTCCTGAGCGCGGTCTTCTGGGGGTCGCTGTACGGCCTGTTCATCGAGGGCTTCCTGTTTCTCGAATCGATCCATGCCGAGGTGATCTCGCTGTTGTTCAATGCGTTTTTCTCCTCGCTGATGATCATGCTGTTGTTCTCCACGGCGATCCTGCTGTACGGAAACATGTATTGCTCGCCCGAGGCGAGGCTGCTTCTGACGCTGCCTGTTCGGGCCGAGGCGATCTTTTCCCACAAGTTCCACGAGGCGATGTGGTTTTCCAGTTGGGGCTTCATCCTGCTGGGCAGCCCGATGCTCGTCGCCTATGGGGTCGTGCGGGGGTCGCCATGGACTTTTTACCTGCTGCTTCTGCCTTTCATGGTCTCGTTTGTGGTGATACCCGCAACGCTTGGCGGCATCTGCTGCATGGCGGCGGTCGCGTGGCTGGGGCGGCTACGGGTGCATGCTCTCGGGATCCTCATCGCAATCATCTGTGCGGGGGCGGCGTGGCTGGGCTGGTCGCTCATCGGTTCGACGGCCGTAGTCGGTGGGACGTCTGAATGGTTTGAGTCAGTGCTGTCGCGGTTGTCCATCGCCGAGCAGAAGTTTCTCCCGAGTTGGTGGCTCTCCAGCGGATTGATCGAGGCGGCCCGACCCAGCGAGCGGCCGGAAGTCCGGTTGGCCACGCTCTCGGAGTCGGTCAAGTTCCTGGCGGTGCTGGTGTCGAACGGGATGCTGCTGCACTTGTTGGCCCGCTGGCTGGCGCGGTCGTGCTACCGGCAGGGGTACAGCCAGTTGGTGGGGGAGGTGCCGGCCCGTCGTCAGCGGCGGATCGCCTGGGCCGACCAGGCGCTGTCTGCGGCCGGCACGGCCCGCGGCCGGCCGCTCCGGCTGCTGCTCGTGAAGGACCTGCGGCTGTTCCGCCGTGACATCTCCCAGTGGTCGCAGTTTGTGATCTTCTTCGGATTGCTGGGGCTCTATTTCTTCAACCTGAAATCCTTCAACTACAACCTCGCGTATGCGTCGATGATCAGCTTCCTGAATCTGGCCGTGGCCGGTCTCATTCTCTCGACGTTCACGACCCGTTTCGTCTACCCGATGATCAGCCTGGAAGGCCGGCGATTCTGGATTCTCGGGCTCCTTCCAGTGCACCGCGACCAGATCGTCTGGTCGAAGTTTCTATTTTCGTTCCTTGGCGGGCTCCTGCCCTGTTGCGCCCTGCTGTACCTCAGCGACTCCATGCTGGGGATTTCACGGTCGCTCATGTGGGTTCATGAGGTCTGCTGCGTGGTGCTCTGCATGGGACTCTCGGGGATCGCCGTAGGGCTGGGAGCGCGGATGCCCGACCTGAGGGAATCCTCGCCGGCGAAGATCGCGGCCGGCTTCGGGGGCACCCTCTGCCTTGTGCTGAGTTCCCTGTTCATCATGAGCGTGGTGGTCATCGCGGCGATCCCCACGCACCTGGCGATGGCGTCACGAGCCTTCGGCGGCGGCGGACCGCCACCGACCGGCCTTCTCGGCTGGGCGAGTGGGCCGCAGGGGACGGCCACGAGCCTGCTGGTGGTCGGAATCCTCGGCGTGATTGCCACGTTTCTCCCGCTGGAACTGGGGCTGCGGGCCTTCCGCCGCCTCGAGCCGTGAGCCGGGGCCGAGAGTTTGCCGGGGGGCGTGCTGGGGAGCCTGGCGGTTATAGTTCCGGGGGCGGCTGCGGTTGGTACCATAGCCCCCGCAGGAAGCCGCATGGTCAATCGACTTGCTTCGAATTCCCTCACGCCGACTCCCGTCAAAAACGGTCCCGTCCCGCGGGTGGGTGCCGTGCAATATCTCAACACCAAGCCGCTGGTGTATGGCTTGGCGGCCCGTGGGATCGATGTGATCTATGATCTGCCCAGTCGTCTGGCAGACCAGCTCTCGGCGGGGCAACTCGACGTTGCACTGATTCCGTCGATCGAACTGTTTCGCGGTGACGCCTACCGTGTCGTTTCCGACGCGTGCATCGGCTGCCGCGGTCCGGTGATGAGTGTGAAGCTGTACTTTCGCACCCAGCCCGGTCGGGTCGTCAGGCTGGCGGTGGACGAAGGGTCGCGAACGAGCGCCACGCTGGCCCGCATCCTTCTCGCCGAGCGGCATGGCGTCGTGCCGCAGGTCGAGGTGCTGCCCATCGGCGCGGGGCTCGCCGACACGTCGGCCGATGCCGTCCTGTTGATCGGTGACCGGGCGATCGGTTCGCAACGCGGCTCATTTCAACTGATCTGGGATCTGGGTGACGAATGGTGCCGTTGGACCGGGCTGCCGTTCGTGTTCGCCGTGTGGGCCGCCCGCCCCGGCATCGACGTGCGGAGCATCGAACCACTGCTGGCCTCGGCCCGCGACGCCGGACAGGCCAATCTGGCGTCGATCGCTGCCGCCGAGGCGGCGTCGCATGGGCTGACCGTGCCGCAGTGCCTCAGCTATCTTCGCGACAACCTTCACTACGAACTGGGCCCGCGGGAGCGGGCGGCGCTCGTGCGTTTCTACCGGCATGCCGAGACGTTGGCGTTGGCCCCGGCTAGCTTCGATATCGCGACGGCACTGACTTCCGCGGTATGATTCGGGCGAGACGAAGCCGCGAAACATCGTGAAAAGCCATGGCATCATCCATCCAACGCATCCTCGACGACACCGTAGCGGGCCGCAGGCTGCAGGCCGACGACGCCCTGCGGCTGCTCGAATCGCGTGAACTCGCTGCGATCGGCAGGGCGGCCAACGCGTTCACGCAGCGGCTCCACCCTGAGCCGTATCGCACCTACAACATCGACCGCAACATCAACTACACGAACGTCTGCACGGCGGTCTGCGACTTCTGCGCCTTCTACCGGGGCCCGAAGCATCCCGAGGGCTACGTGCTCGACCGGCAGACGCTGCTCAAGAAGATCGAAGAGATGGTTGCCGTCGGCGGCGATCAGATCCTCATGCAGGGCGGTCTGCATCCCACGTTGACGCTCGAGTGGTATGAGGAACTGCTCCACGACATCAAGGACCGCTTCCCGCAGGTGAATGTCCACGGCTTCTCGCCGCCGGAGATCTATCACTTCACGAAGATATCGAAGCGGCCGCTCCGGGAGGTGCTCGAGCGGCTCGCCCGTGCGGGCTTGGGCTCGCTGCCGGGAGGCGGCGGTGAAATCCTCGTCGACCGCGTGCGGTCCGCGATGACACGCGGGAAAGTGATGACCGACGACTGGCTGGAAGTGCACCGCCAGTGGCACGAACTCGGCGGTCGCAGCACGGCCACGATGATGTTCGGCCACATCGAGACACTACCCGAGCGGATCGAGCACCTGGAGCGGCTGCGGCAACTGCAGGACGAGACGGCCGGCCTGACTGCCTTTATCTGCTGGTCGTTTCAGCCCGACAACACCGAGATGGCCGACATTCCGCCGTCCGGGCCGTTTGAATACCTGAAGACGCAGGCAGTGGCCCGGCTCTATCTCGACAACGTCGCGAACATCCAGTCGAGTTGGGTGACGCAGGGCCGGGAGATCGGCCAACTCGCGCTGCTGTTTGGCGCCAACGACATGGGCAGCCTGATGCTCGAGGAAAACGTGGTCAGTGCGGCGGGCACCGTGCATCATCTCACGCTCGAGCAGATGCGATCGGCGATCTCGGAGCTGGGCTGGATTCCGCGGCGTCGGAACGTGTTCTACGAACTGTTCGAGGATGACGAAGCCGTCACGCCGGTCGATCCGTCGCGGGAAAAAGCCCGGGCCGTGCAGCTTCCCGTGGCGACGACGGCGCCGTGAGCGAGGGGCCGGAGTCTCGCGGACTGGTTCGCCGGCTGCGGCATGCTCGTCGCCGGCGGATTCTGCTACAGGATGCTCTTGGATAATGGTACGTCGCTCGTGAGTCGCAGAATTCACCGGCTCCTGCGCGTGCCTCCGACCGGCTCCTCAGCATCGGGAGATTTTCGTGCTTTTCAGGATAGCCTGATTCACGGCTTCTCAGTCGTTCAGGAAAGACAATCTTCGTGACCGAGATCCGCTCCTGTACGACGCCAATCACGCTGCGGGCCCGGCATGTGCTGCCGATGAACGCGGATCCAATCGAGAATGGCTGGGTGCGGATTGAACGGGGCAGGATCGCGGGCGTCGGCCGTGGCCAGCCCTCGGGACCGGTGGCTGATCTCGGTGACGCGATCATCCTGCCGGGCTTGGTCAACGCGCACACGCATCTGGAGTTTTCCGATCTCGACCGTCCGCTGCCCGCCGGCGGGGGCCTGCCGGCGTGGATCGAACGCGTGGTGGCGATGCGACGGTCGCGGGCTGCTTCAGGCACCGATGAAGCATCGAGGCTGGCGGCCGCGGTCGCCAGTGGCCTCGAGCAATCAGCAGCGGCTGGTGTGACGGCGATCGGTGAGATTGCGACGGCATCGCATCCGGTGGCCGGCCATGGTGGTCCGCTCGTGCGGGTGTTTCGCGAGACGCTCGGGCTTTCGGCCGCCGCGATCACTGCGGCCCGGTCGTCGCTCGTGCGGGATCTGGATCGGATGAACTCGGAGGGAACCTGCATCGGCATCTCCCCCCACGCCCCCTATTCCGTGGCGGAATCGCTCGGCCGTCGGGTACTCGGCGAGGCGGCGCGTCGGCGGCTGCCGGTGATGATGCACCTGGCCGAAAGCCGCGACGAGGCGGAACTGCTCGCGACGGGCGCCGGTGCGTTCCGCACGTTGCTCGAGCAGTTGGGAGCTTGGCAGCCCGATGTGCCGCCGCGGCTCTTGCCGGTGGCCGACTGGATCACGCTTCTGGCAAGAGCACCGCGGGGCGTCGTGGTGCACGGCACGTTTCTGCCGGAGGATGAGACCGCGCTCTCCCGGCTGGCGCGGCATCGTGAGCGACTCTGCGTCGTCGTCTGCCCGCGGACCACGCTGGCGCTCTCCGGCAGGCTGCCGCCCGTGGAGGCGTTTCGAGCCGCGGGCATCCGCGTGGCGATCGGCACCGACAGCCGTGCTTCGAACCCCGATCTGTCGGTGCTGGCCGAGTGCCGTGCGCTTGTCGAGGGCGGCGTCGCAAGCCCGCGTGAGGCCCTCGAGATGGCCACACAGCATGGTGCGTGGGCTCTGGCCTTCGAACGTCGCTGCGGCATGCTCGCACCGGGACGTCTCGCCGACCTCGCCATCCTGCGGCCGTCCTCGCGGCACGCCGACACCAGCGAAGCCGTGCTCGATCCCGCCACGCAGATTGCCGCCACGCTCCGCCGCGGCCGCGTCATCGCCGGCAGCATCTCTTGAAAAAGGTGCCAGCCACCAAATCTGGAGAAGCTGGCATCTTGCCCAGATTTGGTGGCTGGCACCTTTTTCTCCAAGCAACGGCTGACGCCATGAAAGCCAACAGCCACGGCTGGTTGGCGATTCCGCGACAACGAACTTTCATCGCGATCCGGCGACCTTGTCCATGATTCGACATGTGCATGTCCTTTTGGAGGCGACGTTGTGACTGCCGTGCCGATCACGGGTGAATCCATGCCGATCGCAGTGTCCGGAGTGTGAACCCCTTTATCCCGGTTTACAAGCAACAGGACGCAACAAATTGCCGAATCGGGAATGGCGCGCACGAATCGACACCGGCGCGCACGAATGAGCGCGCCGGCGCGCACGAAATGACACGAGACGATAGTGCGGCTCTCGGTTTGCGGGCATACTGGCGGTGGTGTCTCGGGCGATCCCCACCCCACGCTCAGCAGTGATCACCCCTTGGCGGCAGTTCCCATGGATTCGACTTCAATCGCCCGCTTGCCCGCTGCGAATAAGACGGGGGTCGCGCCGCCGCAGATCGCGTCGCTGCGTGACTCACTCTCGCGGTGGAGGAAGCAGATCTTCTGGGCGTTCCAGGTCATATTCTGGCTGGCTATCGGCGCGGCCGT
>JBIIOL010000188.1:0-6360 GCA_044336965.1 Pirellulales bacterium
AGCCAGTTTTTTCCGGGGAGATGTGGCATGCACGATCCAGTCAGCACGCAACTCGCGCTTGTCCGGCAGCTCAAATTCTGCGCGGGGCACCGGCTCTATCGTCACGAGAGCAAGTGCGCCTTCTTCCACGGCCACAACTACCGTGTCGACATCGAGGTGGTGGCCGCGGGCGGCGGGGTTGAGGTCGACAGCGTCGGCCGGATCGTCGACTTCTCCCTGATCAAGCAGCGGATGCTCTCCTGGCTCGACGCCAACTGGGACCATGCCTTCCTGATCTTCGAGGAGGACACCAACGCACTCGCGGCGATCCGCATGGTGGAGCCGACGAAGTATTTCGTGATGCCCTACAACCCGACTGCCGAGAACATGGCCCGCTACCTGCTCGAGGTCGTGGCGCCGGGAGTGCTCGCCGACCTGGGAGTGGTGACGCGGAAGGTGGCCGTCTGGGAGACCGACGAGTCGTGCGCCGTGGCCACGCTGACGGGTGATGCCGGCGGGATTGGTCGAGCGCTCGAGTCGGCCGTGCTGATCGACGAACGGTGAGAATCCAATTTCCATGACACGCTCCGCCTCCTTTCCCGACACCCGACTCCGCCGGAATCGGCAGCACCCCTGGCTCCGCAGGATGGTCTGCGAAACCACGCTCGCGCCGGCCGATCTGGTCTGGCCGCTCTTCGTCCATGACCACGAGGCCAGCCTGCCCGTGCCGAGCCTGCCGGGCGTGGAACGGCTGTCGATCGACGGTGTCGTCAAGGCGGCCGATGAGGCCCGGCAGCTGGGCATCCCCGCCGTCGCTCTCTTTCCCGTGGTGGAGCCGCGGCTCAAGTCGGACGACGCCGCCCATGCGACCGATCCCGACAATCTCGTCTGCCGCACCGTGCGGGCAATCCGGCGGCAGCTCGGCGACGCGGTGGGCGTCATCTGCGACGTGGCGCTCGACCCCTACACCAGCCACGGCCACGACGGCCTGCTCCGCGACGGCCGGATCCTCAACGACGAGACGGTCGAGGTGCTCTGCCGGCAGGCGGTGGTCCTCGGCGAGGCGGGATGCCAGATCGTGGCGCCGTCCGACATGATGGACGGCCGCGTGGGGGCGATCCGTCGGGCTCTCGACGGCGCCGGCAGGCAGGAGGTCTGCATCCTGGCGTATGCGGCGAAGTATGCCTCCGCCTTCTACGGCCCCTTCCGGGATGCGGTTGGCAGCGCCACGGCGCTCGGCACGGCCGACAAGAAGACCTACCAGATGGATCCCGCCAACAGCGACGAGGCGATCCGGGAGGTCGCCCTCGATCTCGCGGAGGGCGCCGACATGGTGATGGTGAAGCCGGCGGGCGTGTCGCTCGACATCATCCATCGCGTGAAGCAGTCGTTTGGCGTGCCAACCTTCGCCTATCAGGTGAGCGGTGAATACGCGATGATCCATGCGGCGGCCGCCAATGGCTGGATCGATGGAGAGAAGGCGGCGGTCGAAAGCCTGCTGGTCATCAAGCGGGCCGGTGCGGATTGCATCCTCACCTACTTCGCGCCGCAGGTGGCGCGGAAGCTGGTGTGAAGCCGCGTGTGGCGTGAAGACAGATCCCGTCGCTTGCGCTCAGGGCTTGTATGAAGCGCATACAAGCCCCCGGCGTCACTGCTTCGGGCGGAAGGCGACCAGCCGCTCCGGCTTCGTGTCCAGCCGCGGCGGCGTCGGCTGGCCGGTGTGGATCAGGTCGACGCAGTAAGGGATTGCGGGGAACACCGCGTCGAGGCACTCGCGGATGCTCTTGGGCCGGCCCGGCAGGTTGACGACCAGCGCCCCGCCGCAGATCCCCGCTGTCTGCCGCGAGAGGATCGCCGTCGGCACGTATCGCAGCGACACCTGCCGCATCAGTTCCCCGAATCCGGGCAGCAGCTTCGTGCAGACCTGCTCGGTGGCCTCGGGGGTGACGTCTCTGGGCGCCGGGCCGGTGCCACCGGTGGTCACCACGAGACAGCAGCCGGCCGCTGACAGGTCGCGGATCGCCGCGGCGATCGAGTCGAGGTCGTCGGACACGATCCGCTCGCGTGGCTCCCACGGCGATTCGAGCACCTCGGCCAGATAGTCGCGGATGGCAGGGCCTCCTTCGTCGACATACTCACCGCGGCTCGCGCGGTCGGAGACGGTGAGGATGCCGATCAGGGCTGGCACGGGAGTGCGCGGGGTGGTCATGCGTCGTTTGCCTGCCGCACAAGAACGCGATGGAGCTGCAGCGGCTCGCCCTTCCCCTTGACGGCCACCGGGGGCAGAGCTTCGATCACGACCCCGTGTGGCGTGAGCAGTGCCCGCGTGGAGTCAGCGATGAGAATTTCTCCGGCTTCGGCGACCGAGCAGATGCGGCTGGCCACATTCGTCGTGTCGCCGATCACCGCGTATTGGATGTACTTCTCGGTGCCGATGTATCCCGCGGCGACCGGCCCGGAGCAGAGCCCGATGTGGATCTCGATCGGGACGTATCCCGCCGCCACGAGCCGGGCATTGAGGTTCGCGATGCCCCGCTGCATGTCCATGGCGGCCGCCACGGCGCGGTCGGCGTCGTCGGGGCCGCCGAAGGGCGCGCCCCAGACGGCCAGCAGGGCATCACCGATGAACTTTTCGAGCGTGCCGCCGTGCCGAAACACGATGTCGACCATCGGCGGAAAGTAGGCGTTGAGCAGGTCCACCACCTGCCGCGGCTGCAAGCTGGAGGACATCGCCGTGAAGCCGCTGATGTCGCAGAAGAGCACCGTCACGTTGCGCTCGTCCACCCGCACCGCGACGTCCGGCTCGGCGGCGATCCGTGCCGCCAACTCCGGCGCGAAGAACCTGCTGAGCCGTTCGTTCGACACGGCTTCCTTGTGCATCTGCAGCATGCCGTTGACGATGTAGTAGGTGGTGACGGTCGCGAATGCGAAGCCCTGCACCGATTGCACGCAGGCCCGCATGCTCAAGGGCCAGACCGGGCCGAGGAGCGTGATCGTGCAGTAGGTGATGGCCGACAGGCAGCCGGCGAGCAGCACCGCCCCACGGCTGAACGTGAGCCCCGCCAGCACGATCACCCCCATGAACATTCCGCTCGGCACCAGCAGGCCGAAGGCGGGGCGGCGGTTGAACCACTGCGCCCAGCACATGAAGCCCATCAGCGCTACCCGCATCACGACGAGCATGTACTTGCGACGCGGATCGTAGGCTGGGCGCACCGCGAGCAGCACGAGCACCGCGACATGCGTCAGAAGCATCGCCACCGTCGCGGCCTCCACCTGCGGCGACACGATGAGTTGCTGGTCGACAGGCGTGGTGTCACCGGCGAGGGCGGCGTTCCAGACCATTTGCGTGAGCAAAAGCGACGCCGCGGAGCCGGCCGCGAACAGGCACACGATCCGCTCGTTTTGCGTCTCTCGCACCTGCCGTCGCTGTTCGAAGTCGTCATGGGACGTCGTCACGGGTCCACCTCGGCGCGTGGCTTCAGATCAGGCCGCGGGATTCGAGGAGCTTCACGACCGCGTCCACGCAGCGGCCCACCGGCCACTCGTGCGTCGGCAGCACGAGGTCGGGATCGGTGGGCGGATCGTATGGGGCCGAAACACCGGGGAAGTTGGCGAGTTCGCCCTGATCGGCCAGCCGGTAGTGGCCCTCGGTGTCGCGGGTGCGGCAGACATCCACGGGGGCCGCGAGATGCACCACGAGAAAGCGGTCGGCGCCAACCCGGTCGGCCGCCTTCCGGCGGACCGCATCGTCGGGCGCCACGAAGGCGGCGATGCAGAGCATGCCGGCGTCGTTGAAGAGCTTTGCCACCTCGACGCTGCGACGCAGATTCTCGCTCCGATCGGCCGCGGTGAAGCCGAGGTCCTTGCTGATGCCCAGCCGCATGTTCTGGCCGTCCAGGACAACCACACCGCGGCCCATGTCGAAGAGCTTTCGTTCGACCGCCCGAGCGAGCGTCGACTTGCCCGACCCCGTCAGACCGGTGAGCAGGATCGTGGCGGGCTTCTGGCCGAACCGCGCCTCCCGCTCCGCAGCCGTCACGCCGCTCTGCTCGGCGTGCAGGTGCTCCGCCGCCGCCGAGTCGCCCCAATGGTCGTCCGCCACGTCCTCGGCCTCGCGGTCGATGATCATGCCCGCCGCGACCGTGGCGTTGGTCAGACGGTCGATCATGATGAAGCCGCCGGTCGTGCGGTTGCGGCGGTAGGTGTCGTGGGCGATCGGGCTCGTGAGCGTGACCGTGCACCGGCCGATCTCGTTGAGCGCCAGCGTCGGGGCGGGCTGGCTGTGGAGCGTGTTGATGTCGACGCGGTAGCGGAGCGTGCTCACCGCGCCGGGAACGACCTTGCTCGTCTGCTTGAAGAGGTATTGGCGGCCCGGCACCAGCGGCTCCTCGGCCATCCAGACGACCATCGCCTCGAACCGGTGGTCGACCTTCGGCACGTTGCCTGGCCGCACGAGCATGTCGCCGCGGCTCGAATCGATCTCGTCCTCGAGCGTGAGCGTGATCGACTGGGGGGCGAAGGCCTCGTCGAGTTCACCGTCGAACGTGACGATCGACTTCACGCGGCTCTTCTTCCGGGAGGGGAGCGACATCACCTCGTCACCACGGCGGATGATGCCCGAGGCGATCGTGCCCGCGAAGCCGCGGTAGTCGAGATTGGGACGGAGCACCAGTTGCACCGGGAAGCGGAAGTCTTCGAGGTTGCGGTCGGAGCCGATGTAGACCGTTTCCAGCAGCGCCATCAGCGGGCTGCCGGCATACCACGGCATGTTCGGGCTGTTGGTGACGACGTTGTCGCCCTTGAGCGCCGAGATCGGCATGAAGTGGACGTCGGGCAGTTCGAGCCGCGAGGCGAAGTCGATGTAGTCGGCCTTGATCTTCTCGAAGACCGCCTGGTCGTAGCCCACGATGTCCATCTTGTTGATGGCGACCACGATGTGCTTGATGCCCAGGAGCGACACGATGAAGCTGTGCCGCTTCGTCTGCGGAAGGACGCCGTGGCGGGCGTCGACCAGGATGATGGCCAGGTCGGCGGTCGAGGCCCCGGTCGCCATGTTTCGCGTGTACTGCTCGTGGCCCGGCGTGTCGGCGATGATGAACTTCCGCCGGTCGGTCGAGAAATAGCGGTAGGCGACGTCGATCGTGATCCCCTGCTGCCGCTCGTCCTCGAGGCCGTCGGTGAAGAGCGCGAGATCGACATCCTCGCCGGTGGTGCCATACCGCGAGGTGTCCTTGCGGATGGCTGCGAGCTGATCCTCGTAGATCATCTTCGACTCGTAGAAGAGACGGCCGATGAGGGTGCTCTTGCCGTCGTCGACGCTGCCGCAGGTGATGAACCGCAGCAGTTCCTTGCGCTCGTGCTGCGCGAGGTAGGCGTCGATGTCGGAGGCGATGAGGGAAGACTGGTGTGACACGGCCTAAAAATATCCTTCCTTCTTCTTCTTCTCCATGCTGCCGGCCTCGTCGGAGTCGATCAGGCGTCCCTGGCGTTCGGAGAACGTGGTCAGCAGCATCTCCTGGATGATCTCGGGGAGCGTGGTGGCCTGGGAGTCGACCGCGCCACTCAAGGGATAGCAGCCGAGCGTGCGGAACCGCACCCGCCGCATCTCGGGCTTTTCTCCCGGCTGCATGGGGAGACGGTCATCGTCGACCATGATCATCACGCCGTCGCGCCAGACGATCGGCCGCTCGGCCGCGAAGTAAAGTGGCACGATCGGGATGTTTTCCAGGTGGATGTACTGCCAGACGTCGAGTTCCGTCCAGTTGGACAGGGGAAACACGCGGATGCTCTCCCCCTTCTTCACCTTTGTGTTGTACAGGTTCCAGAGTTCGGGCCGCTGGTTCTTGGGATCCCAGCGATGGAACTCGTCGCGGAAGGAAAACACTCGTTCCTTGGCGCGGGATTTCTCCTCGTCGCGGCGGGCCCCGCCGAACGCGGCGTCGAACCGGTATGTGTCGAGTGCCTGCCTGAGGGCCTGCGTCTTCATGACGTCGGTGTGCACCTTGCTGCCGTGCGTGATCGGATTGATGCCCTTGGCGCGGCCCTCTTCGTTGACGTGCACGATCAGCTTGAAGCCGAGCTCCTTGCCGACGTATTCGTCGCGGAGCTTGTACATGTCGCGGAACTTCCATGTCGTGTCGACGTGGAGGAGCGGAAAGGGTGGCTTGGCCGGATAGAACGCCTTCTCGGCGAGGCGGACCATCACCGCCGAATCCTTGCCGATGGAATACAGCATCACCGGATTTTCGAATTCGGCCATCACCTCGCGGATGATGTGGATGCTCTCGGCTTCGAGCTGGCGGAGGTGGGTGAGGTTGTAGGACGACATGGTGGCCATGGGGGTCAACGTTGATGACTGCGTGCTACTGTAGGAAACCC
>JBIIOL010000189.1:0-6344 GCA_044336965.1 Pirellulales bacterium
CAGTCTCTCACTCCGCCAGCGACTGCAGGTAGGCGATCGACTGCGGCCCCTGTTCGGCAAAGAGCGGGCTCTCGTCTTCAATATAGGCGTGCGCGCGCCCGACGCGATTGAAGTCGGCGGCCGCGGCGCGGGTATGGTCGGCCGTGAACGGAGCCTGATGGGGAATCCAGGCCACCCGCACGAATCGGGTTCCGAGCGTCTTGGCATCGGCCGCCACCGTGTTGGGCGACTTGAGCAGGGCTTCGTAGCCGACGCCATACGACGAGCAGGTCATGTCCCGTTCGTCGAGCAGCCGCCGGATCACCGGCTCCTTGAACAAAGGTGCCAGCCACCAAAAACAGGCAAACTGCGAAACCTTTTCCGCCACATTACCTAAATTTGGTGGCTGGCACCTTTTTCACCTCCTATAGTGCTCGCATGGCTGCCATCCCACGAACCCTGTTCACGTTCACGGCGTCCCTCCTCGCCATTCTCCTGGCCCCGGCATGGTGCCGAGCCGAGGGCTTTCCTACGCCGTTCAACAGCGAAAAAGATGCGGCCGCCATGCCGCTGCCAGCCGCGGAGGCTGCCGCCACGATGGACGTGCCCGCGGGGTTTCGCGTCGGCGTGTTTGCCGCCGAACCCGACGTGCAAAATCCGATCGCCATGGCCTGGGATCCCCGCGGCCGGCTCTGGATCGCGGAGAACCACACCTACGCCGAACGGCCAATCAAGATGGACACCCGGCTCCGCGACCGGGTGCTCATCTTCGCCGACCGCGACGGCGACGGCACGGCCGACGAGCGGAAGGTGTTTCTCGACGATCTGCAGCAACTGACGAGCGTGGAGGTCGGGCTCGGTGGCGTCTGGCTGATGTGCCCGCCGCGACTGCTCTTCGTGCCCGACCGCAACGGCGACGACGTTCCCGACGGTCCAGCGAAGGTGGTGCTCGATGGCTTCGAGGTGGCTACGGAGAACTACCACAACTTTGCCAATGGGCTGCGGTTCGGCCCCGACGGCTGGCTCTACGGTCGCTGCGGCGGCTCCTGCCCAGGCCGCGTCGGACCGCCCGGTGCCACGGCGGAGCAGCGGGTGCGGCTCGACGGGGGCATCTGGCGCTACTCACCAAAGTCGGGCCGGTTCGAGGTGCTCTCCCACGGCACGACCAACCCTTGGGGCCACGACTGGAATGCCTTCGGCGACGGCTTCTTCATCAACACCGTCAACGGCCATCTCTGGCAGATCATCCCTGGAGCGCATTACCCGCGGCACGGCACGCTCGATCCCAATCCGCTCACCTATGAACTCATCGACATGCACGCCGACCACTGGCACTTCGACACCGGCAGCGGCTGGCAGAAGTCGCGGGACGGCGCCGCCAACGATCTCGGTGGTGGCCATGCCCACTCCGGGCTGATGATTTATTTGGGCGACGACTGGCCAGAGGAATACCGCGGCAATCTCTTCACGTGGAACTTCCACGGTCGACGGGCCAACCAGGAACTACTCGAACGCGAGGGCAGCGGATACGTCGGCCACCACGGTCGCGACATGCTCCTCGCCCGCGATCCGTTCTTCCGCGGCATGGAACTCGCCTACGGCCCCGACGGCGCGGTGCTCGCGATCGACTGGAGCGACACGGGCGAGTGCCACGAGGCGACGGGTGTGCACCGCACGAGCGGCCGCATCTTCCGGATCACGCACGGCAGTGACACGAAACGACAGCCTCAGGCTCTGGCCGCACGTGATCTGGCCAGCCTCTCGTGCCTGGCCCTCGCGGAATTGGCGACGCACAAAAATGAATGGTATCCGCGGCAGGCCCGGATCATCCTTGCCGACCGTGCGGGCATGGGATCCGCGAGCGATCTGCCGCAGGCCCATGAAGCGTTGCGACGGCTCGCGGAGTCGACCGATCCGGTCGTCGCCTGCCGCGCCGTGCTCACGCTGCATGCCAGCGGCGGCTGCGACCAGACGTTCCTTCGCGGCCTGCTCGCCCATCCCGACGAGCACCTGCGGGCCTGGGGGGTCCGCCTGCTCGGCGACGACTGGCCTATCGACGGCGTCATCGGGCCGGCGACAAGTTCCCCAGAAGCGACCGACCGTGTGGCAGCGGCCTGCGACGCGGTTGCCGCCGACCTCCGCACGCTCGCAACGAATGACCCCAGCGGTCTCGTGCGGCTCGCGCTTGCCTCGACACTCCAGCGAATGCCGGTGGGCCGCCGCGCCGACCTGGCCGCCGCGCTGATGACCCGCAGCGAGGATGCCGACGACCACAACCTGCCGCTGCTCGTCTGGTATGGCATGATCCCGGTTGTCGAGGCCGATCCGCGCCGGGCGGCAGACGTGGCCGTGTCCTCGCGGTGGCCGAAAACGCAGCGACTCATCGCCCGTCGGCTCGCGAGCCTGATCGAACGGCACCCCGAGGGGATGGAGCGGCTCGTCGCCGCCATCGCGGAAACCCCTGACGAGAACGCACAGCAGAACCTGCTCGCGGGGATCGCTGACGGCCTCTCCGGCTGGCGGCGGGCACCCAAGCCCACGGGCTGGGATGCCCTCGCCACGCGACTGAGCCAGGGCGACGCGACGCAGGCGGCGGTCGTCCGTGATCTCTCGGCAGTGTTCGGCGATGGCCGCGCGATCGACGAGATCCGCCGACTCGTTCTCGACGAGAAGGCCGATGCTGGACTCCGCCTGTCGTCGCTCGAAGCGCTCGTGCGGCAGGGGGGCGACAGTGTCCGCGGCATCTGCCTTGGCCTGCTCGGAGACCGACGGTTCAACCTGTTGGCCGCGGAGGGGCTCTCGCGGAGCGACGACGCGGAAGTGTCGCAGGCGCTCGTCGCCGCCTACGGCCGGTTTACGAGCCCAGCGCGGCCCAAGCTCATCGGCATTCTCGCCTCGCGGCGGACGTTCGCATCCGCCCTGCTCGATGCCGTGACCGATGGGAAAATTCCCCGCGACGCAATCACCGCCTACGACCTGCGGCAGATCCGATCGCTCGGCGACCCCGCACTCGACACACGCATCGAGCGCGACTGGGGCGGCGTCACCGAGACGACGGTGGAGAAGCGGCAGCGGATCGACTCGCTCAAGGAATCACTCCAGCCGACCGTGCTCGCTGCGGCCAACGCGTCCCGGGGCCGGGCCATCTATGACCAATCGTGTGGCCGGTGCCACAAGCTCTTCGGCGCGGGTGAGTCGATCGGCCCCGATCTCACCGGCGGCAACCGCACGAACATCGACTACCTGCTCGAGAACATCGTCGACCCAAGCGGCGTGGTGAACCGCGACTACCGGATGTCGATCGTCGCGCTCTCCGACGGCCGGGTGCTCAATGGCCTCGTGACGGCCCGCGACGACCGCACGCTCACGCTCGTCACGCCCACCGACCGCCACGTGATCGCGGCCGAGGACATCGATGATGTCACGGTCACGCAGCAGTCGCCGATGCCGGAAGGGATGCTCGACCAATTGTCTCCCGACGCCATCCGCGACCTGATCGGCTACCTCATGCAGCCCGCGCAGGTGCCGCTGCCGTAGCCGTCCCATCCGCTTACTTCTTCAGTGGCTGCTCTTTCTGAGCGTCGGGAGCGGTTGCCGTTCGCGGCGAGGCGATGGCGTCAAGTTTCGCCGCCACGACGGCTCGCAGCGACTCATCCCACCAGGCGTCGAGCGCGGTCTGCAGCCCGGCCACGGCGTCGTCGTGATGCTCGTAGGCCTTGAGTGAGTGCACCAGCGGCAGGAAGAACTCCGGATCGCCACACGCCGCCAGACCGATCTCGCGGGCCGCCGCGTCGTCGAGCGAACGGGCGAGCGACACGCAACAAACTTCGAGACCGTAGGGAGCCACGGCCGCGAGCAGCGGATGACAGTCGGTGTGGAAGGCGATCGTCGAAAGCCGCTCCTGACCGCGGCGGGCCAGCGACGCGGCCACCAACGGCACCGTAACCAACGACGACGCGCTGACGTGGGCGAGCGGACCATGCTCCTCGGACGTCATGAAATCCGCCATCTCATCGAGCACGGCGGGATCGCCCACGAGGGCACATCCCCCAGCACGCGCCAGGGCCGCCGGCCAGGAATCGCGGCCACAATGCTCCTCCGTGAGTCGCCAGATAATCGCCGCCACATGCCGGATGAGTGCCTTCTGCGTGGCGGCAGCGGTGGTCGGCTCATCGTCCATGGGAATATCGAGCGGCTCCAGCTCCCCATCCGCGTGTTCGTCGCTCGACGCGGTCGCGAGGATCCGGTCACAGCTTTCGAATCCGCCGTCCTCACGGCAACGCTGAACCAGGTCGATCACCTGCCCTGCCCGACTTTCCCAGACCGACCGCGTGTCGCCCTTGAAGCCAGCGGCATCGGCAACCCGGCTGCAGGCGGTGGCGACATTGCCCGACAGGAGAAACTCCACCGCCGATAACACGGGAGCGTCGTCGCGGAACATGTTCGGACCGGCCGCAGCGCGGAGTTCCTCAACCGCCGGGTCGAGCGATCCAGATTTCACCTGCACCGATACCTCGCTGCCCGCCATCGCAAGGGCCAACGGCCTTCCAGACACCGCGTCGAATCGACTCGTCGCTCCGCCGGCCTTGATTACCATCGTGTCCCCTTCGAAGAAGACCTCCGGATGATCCTCGTGCACGAAGGCGAGGCAGGCGACCGGTTCGATGGGAAGCGAAAGAGCCACGCCCGCGGGCTTCCCATCCGTGACGTTCCCGAAGGAGCAGCCGACGGACAGGTTTCGCTTGAATTTCGGAGGCTCCTCGCCCCTGGTCTTCTCCTGCACCAGCGACAGACCGACGGTCGCCATGAGCCAGCATCGCGACGGCAGTGGAATGTCGAGCCGCCCATCCCCGCCGGCCGGCAGCAGGCTCACGTTCGTATGGCTGACCGCCAACCCGCAGGCACGATCACCGTCGGGCAGCGCCGTCAGCAGGAAGCCATCCTTGGGCGAGAGAACCAGCCGCGCCGATGCCGGTGCACCGGCGGCATCGCCTGCCGGACAGACGACGTCGATCACCAGATCGTCGCCGCGGCAGATCGCCTCCTCGACCCAGTCGCGAAAGCGGAGCATCGTCGCCTCTTCGCGGGACAACGGCTGCGACAACGGCGTGACTGCGGGATATTCCTCGAGACTGAACCGGGCCACGGCCGCAACGGGATCGGTCGGATCACCGCGGAACTCGATGTCGTGCTTGAGAAAGCGTCCCGAACGCCGCAGGCGGTCTTGCCAGGCGAGTCGGTCGCGGTCATTCACCGGCTCGCCGAGCTTGATGCCCAGGTACGCAGTGAGATCCCGTTCCGTCGTCCTGCATTCCGGCGGCAGTTCGATGCGTCGCAGCACCGCCTTCGGCGGCAGGTCGTGGATCGCCACCACGAGGTCGATCGTGTGGTCGGCAGGTCGCAGCGTGATGGAGACCGGACCACGGCGGGTCCGCGCGCCATCCGTGGGCGACGACCGGCTCGTGCCGCCGGCACCGCGGGCGAGTTTTGCCACCGACCTCCGTTCGTGCGGCGGTGGCACGACGGCGAGATATCCCTCGTCTCGGAGGAACCTCGTCACTTCGACATGGACGCGATGGAGGGCGACGCTGTCACAGGTGGCAGGCCCGGTCGGCTTCCAAGCCGGCTGTTCGAGCGTCGCGGGCCGACCATCAGCGGCCACCCAGATGGTCTTTTTGGTTCCATCGGAGTCGTGAATCGCCTGTTGAACGGCATCCCTCGGCGGCTGGCGATCCGTAAGAAATCGCACCAGCCTCGCGGCGGTTTCCTCGGGCAGCCCGGTGACGTCGATCACACCCGCCTCGAACCGCGGGCCTTCGACCACGTCGAGAACAAGCCGCTCGACCCCATCGGATGACTCCACGGCGGCGTGGACCTGAGCCTCGGCGAACCCGGCCCGTTCGAGCGCCAGCGTCGCCTTGTGGACGACCGCCGCGATGAACGGATCACGTGCGGCGTGGGGACGTGAGAGCCACACGAGATCGGTGTCTTCGATCAGGGGCTGCCGGAGTTGCTCCGGATCGATCTGCGTCGTGCCACGCACGACGAGCCGGTCGGCCGCCCCGATGCCGCCGACATGGTCGGCCAGAGCCGCGCCCCTGTCGGCCATGACCATGATCAACCACGCGATGACAGCCGCGCGGATGGCCCTCCCGAAGCGATGACGCTGATCACGGACGCAACACATGGCAGGCCTGTCTCCGGAGGGCGGTGAGCCGGGGGGGCGGACCATAGCAGCCGGGAGGCCGGCGAGAAATGTCGAACCGAGCCTGTCCCCTTGGAATCCCTCCTCAAGAAAGGTCCGCAAAGCCAACGGTAAAGGCGGCCTGAATCCCTTGAAAACACGTGGATTGCGGTGCCCGCGG
>JBIIOL010000190.1:0-6336 GCA_044336965.1 Pirellulales bacterium
GCAGTAGGTATGCCAGACGGTGATGAGATACCCGACCAGCATCGGTACAGCGAACACGAACAGGGCATTGACCCAGTCGTGGTAGAAGGCTGCCGCGAGCAGCACGAGCACAACGGCCCCCATTCCGAGGAACCCAGCCCGTTGCCGGGGATACCGGCGGGCGACATGGAAGGCCCTGGTATAGCCGGTGGCGGCGGTCTTCAGTGTGTATTCGATCTCGCCCATCATCGTGCCGTCGCTTCGCTTCCAGGTCGACTCGTCCTTGGACTGGTCGAGGTAGTTGATGTGGTGGCCGAGCACGTGGTGCAACACCCAGGCATTGGTCGTGATGCCGGTGTGCATCGCGTAGACGATTTCCAGCAGACGATTCAGAATCGGACTGTGGAACGTGAACAGGTGCTGGTGGTGGTGGTTCCAGGCGCAGATGAACATCTTCGGCCAGACGGCCAGCGCGAGCCACAGCGTCAGCAGCCGCACATCATGCACGAAAAAATAGACGAGCAGATCGAGCAAGAAGAGCGACACGATCCAGCAGACGGGAGCGACGTCTTCCGGATAACGAAACCACTTTTTCATGGCTGTTCAGGGAGGGGTGTGCGGCTGACGGGTGAGGCGATCGCGAGCGACGGCCGCGGGGCCGTATTCTGGCAAGGGTAGACGCAGGCCGTACCCATTGCCACGGGGCCGCATATTTGCCGGGCGGCCAGCGGCCTGAACCGATGCCTGGACCGATGCCTGGACCGATGCCTGGACCGATGCCTGGACCGTCGCGAACGCCGGTCAGGCGCAGGCTTTGACCGCTGCTGCCGGGCTGACGTCAGCGAGCCCGCGGAGATCGGCGAGCATCTCGTGGCAGAGCACCTCTTCGAGCCGGGCGAGCGCCCGGGCCACCACGGCGCCGTCGAGCACGCGATGGTCGGCGATGAGTGTCACCAGGCAGTTGCCGTCGTCGTCGAGTGGCGCGTAGGAGAGGCTCGTCGTGCAGATCGTGGGATGGAAGCGGTTGGTCGCGCCCATGCCCGCGAGCGTGGAGAGACTGAAGGTTCCGATCCGTGCGGCCCGCTTCCGGGAGAACGAGTTCATGTTCCAACGCAGGATGGTCCGTCGCAGGAACCCCGGCACCATCTCCAGCTGCAACTGCCGCTTGAACATCTCCTCGATCGGCTTCGTCGCGCAGTCGACGATGAACTGTTGAATCTCGGGAAGTGACTTTGCATCGGGCGCTGCCAGCCGCGCCCAGAAGAGTCGGTCTTCTCCATCCTCGATGCGGTTCACGGCCAGCGTGGCCACGCTCTCTGCGGCGGTGGCCAGGCGGGCGCCCGGAAACCTTCGCACCAGCCAGGTGCGGAGCACGGGCATTTCACGGGAGACGAGTGCATATGCCTTGAGGAAGACTGCTGCCCAGCCGATCCGCGTGGTGCCGGCAGCGGCCGTTTTCCCGACAGCGGTGCGAACCGCTGCGAGCGGGCCGAGCGGCATTGTCCGCTCGACGGGAAACAGCGGAATCTCCTGAGCGAGTCGGGCCACATCGCTGACACATCCCCGGGCCGCAGTGAACCGGCTCGTGGTGACTATTGATGCATGGCTCGGCATGGCAGGGTCTCCTGTCCGGCGAATGAAGCGACCACCATTGAATCGAATCGACCGCGGTCGTGGAATGTCAATTCGGGAAGGCTGGTGCGGGCAGAGGAGCGGCCCTCTGGCACGGAGCACGACCGCTCGTAGGATACGCGTGGGAAGGTCTCCCAACGGGCCATCTGCCCGACCAACTGCAGTCGGAGCATATGCCGCTCATGGCCCGTGCCGATTCTCCTCAGCCGCACGACGGACTGCATGGCCCGGCCGCCGTGACGCCGGGCCAGAGCCCGCCATCAACGGCTCCGACCTCCGACACCCGCGCGTCGGGTGACCGGCTGTCACAGCGGTCGGCCGATTTCGGTCTGTCGGTCGACCGTTTCGGGACCGGCCCCGATCCGCTGATCGGCGTTGACCTGGGTGTCGTTCGCATCGAGCGTCTCATCGGCGAAGGCGGCATGGGCCGCGTCTATGAGGCACGGCAGACGAACCCGGCCCGCACCGTCGCGGTGAAGGTGATGCGGACGTCATCGCCCGGTGTCGCCGCGCAGTTGCGGTTCCGCCGCGAGGCCGACGCGCTCGCCAGGCTTCGTCATCCCGGCATCGCCCAGATCTTCACGGCCGGCTGCCATCGTCTGGGCATCGTCGACGTGCCCTACTACGTGATGGAGTACATCCCCGGTGCGGAATCGCTGGTGCAGGCCTGCGAGCGCCGCCGCATGCCGCTGCGCAGTCGGCTCGAGCTCCTGCTCGAGGTATGCAAGGCGGTGGCCCACGGCCATGCGGAGGGCATCGTGCATCGCGATCTCAAGCCGGGCAACATCCTCGTCGATGCCGAAGGGCGGCCGAAGATCATCGATTTCGGAATCGCGCGGATGGACGGTGCCGAAGCCGATGACGACGGGCCACGGACCGAGACGGGGCAGTTCATCGGCACGCGGCCCTACATGGCCCCCGAGCAGTTCATGGAGCATCGCGCAACCATTGATGCCCGAACCGACGTCTATGCGATCGGCGTGGTGATGCACGAACTGCTCAGCGGGCGTCTACCGTATGACGTGGCGGGAAAGTCGCTCGTGGAGACCGCGAGGATCGTCCAGGAGACCAGGCCCGACCGGCTGACCGTCGCCGGAGCACCAACGGCCGATCGTGGGCTTGTCCGCGGTGCCGATGCGATCGCGGCATCGTGCCTGCGCAAAGATCCGGCGGCCCGCTATCCATCGGCGGCCGCCGTGGCCGCGGACCTGCGACGACTGCTGGCGGGCGAGCCGCTCGCTGCCGCACCGGCCCGCACCGTATTGGCTGAGGTGTTCCGGGGAAGTGGCACATGGCCCCGACGACTGACTGTCGCCCTCCTTGCAGCGACCGGGCTGTGTGCGGCGATCGTGGGGATGGCATGGTGGCGCCGACAGTCACAGGCGTCAGTGGGGGCGACTGTTCGTTCGGCATCCGCCGCGGCAGCCGGCCTTGCAGCCCGGCCTGTCACTGTTCGTTTCGCCAACGTATCGAGTGGCCGCACGGCGCCGCTCGAGTGGGTGGATCTCAAGTGCGACGAGGATGTTTCTGGATTGGTTGCCGAGGACTTTCGACTCACGCGGAATGGTGAGGCGATCGACGTCGCTGGCCTGACCGTCACGGGCGGGCCCCAGAGTTGGCGGATCGGTGGGCTGTCGGCGCTCACGTCCGAGGCCGGCGACTACACGCTGGTGGCCGTTGGCACGCGAGCCTCGCCGGTCGATGCGGGCGGCCGGGTCGTGGCCGTGTCTGGGCAGACGCAGTGGCGAAGCCCACCCTATCGCGAAATCCGATTCAGTCCTCTCGATGACGATTGGGAGCGGCACGTGGTGTCGCTCGTCGGCGTGGATCGCTACACCGAGCGGCATGCCGGGGCGACGACGTTCATCCGCCCCACGGTGGCGGGCCGCGAGGGGGTGATCACGCTGCGGTTCGACATGCCCTTCACGATTCAAGATGCCACGCTCACCGCGCCGCTGGCAGTCTGGACGACAGGCGATCCGTTTCCGTATGACCCCGATGCTCGCGCCGCCCTCGACGTCTCTCCTGACGGTGATGCATGGACCGCTCTCGTGGAACTCAAGGCCGGTGCCGGCGGCTTCAACACGGCTGCGCACGACATCAGCCGGATCGTGGCCGGCGGCAGGCGGATCTGGGTTCGGGTGCGGCTGACCGCCACGAAGGAGTGGCCGGGCGACGGCCTGATTTTCGCGCAGTTTCTCCGCACGGATCCCAAGGAGCAGGGGGCAGGCTTTCTGCTCACGGCGACCGGGCCGCATCCGCCGGTGATTCCGCCTGCAACTCCTTGAGGGGAGGGCCGTGAGGCGGGGGGCCTACGGGAGGGGCGTGGACGGAATAAAAAGTGTGCTAAACTGCTGCGGACGGAGTTTTCCGTCTTACGGTGGTGGCTATAGCTCAGTTGGTTAGAGCACTAGATTGTGATTCTAGGGGTCGCGGGTTCGAGTCCCGTTAGCCACCCTTTCAGTTCTCCCGCGTTTGCCGCTGTATCCGTTGCAGGCAAAGCGGTTGCGTCGACGTTCAAACGCGCACGTCACGCAATGTTGTCGGCAAGGTAGTTGTCCAGCCCGATCTGCTTGATCACCGACTGCACCGCCTGGATGTCTTTGATTGACTCCTCGCTGCCTTCCAGTAAATCCGCGAACACCAGCGCCGACAATTCGTCGCCAACGGCCCGTGACGCAAGAATATTGGCCCGCTCGACGATCGCGGTCTTCTGTTCCAGCTGCATGTTGGCGACCAAGATTCCCGCGAAATCGTGCCTCGGCCACGACGGTGCAGGGTGCGTCAGCACGGGAGCCACGTCGTAAAATTCAAGGCGTTCTACGCATTTCTTGAAATGTCCACGTTCTTCCTCAGCGTCGGCTCGGTACTTCTCGCCGAGTCGTGAATAGCCCCAGCGATCAAGATGCTCGGCAAGCGTCGAGTAATGCTCAATTGCGGTGAGATGCAGTGCGACGGACGTCTGAAGAGCAGCGATGACTGGCGTGTCTGATGTGATCATGGGCGTTGGTTCAGTGGCGGGTGCGGTGGAGATGGCAATTGACGAGGTACAGATGGCAAGAGCTCGCAAGCTTATTTGCCAGCGCCGCCCAGGTCGAGCTTGCCGAATTTTTTCCCGGTGAGCTTGGCCGCGTTCCCAGACGAGAGCGGACCGTTGTTCTTGAACGTCAGCGACTGCAGCTTCGGCATGGCGGCGATTGTATCGACTGATGCCTCCGTGACGCCGGTCTCCCGGATCGAAAGTTCCTTCAGGTTCGGCAGTGCCGCGATCACGGCGACCGACGCGTCGGTCATCTTTGGCAGGCTCCAGATGTCGAGCACCTCGAGGTCCTTGGCCGCCGCGAGCTGACGCAGCCCCTCGTCGCCGAGGCTTGCCAGCTCGTGGAGATAGAGCCGCTTGAGCCGGGGGAGCTTCGCCAGCACCGCGAGCGCCGGATCGCCGACGTCGGGCAGGTCTCGCAGCGTCAGTCGCGTGAGCGGCAGGCCTGCGAGCGCGAGGACACCGTCGGTGCCAATGCCCTGGCAGCGGAAGACTTCCAGCGACGAGAGCTTCGACAGCTTCGCAAGATGCGGTCCGGATTCATTCGTGATCACGAAGTCCTGCATGAGCAGCGACTCGAGCGTCGTGCTGGCAGCCAGCCCTTCCAGTCCGGCATCGGTGACAGCCGTGCTGCGATGCTTGAGCGCGGTGAGGTGCGGCAGCTTGCCGACCACCTCGAGCGTCATGTCGCCCGCCTCCATGTTGCCCCGGAGGTCGATGGCCCGCAGTTGGGGCATCTTCGACAGCCGGCGCGTGTTCAGATCGTTGAACCGGTTCTGTAGGAGCGTCAACCGTTCGAGCTTCCCGAGGCTGGCGATCTGCTTCATCGCCGCCCCGGTCATGTTGGTGTTCGACGACAGGTCGAGCTCGACCAGGTTTGGGAAGGACTGCACGATCTTCTCGACACCCGCGTCGGTGAGGGCGCTGTTCGTCAGCGCCAGCGTGTCGAGTTTTTTGAGGCCGGTGAGTTGCTCCACCATCTCATCGTTGAGGACGCGGCAGTTGAGGATCTTCAGGGACCGCAGATCGCCGAGCCGGCCGAAAAGCGCCACGTCGTCGGCTGTGAGTTCGGCGCCGTCCTCGATTGAGATCTCGGTGAGGCGGCCCTCGCCATCGAGCTTGAATGTGGCCTCCTTCCCGAGAACGTCGAGGCGTGTTTTCGCCACGATCACGTCGGCGGCTGCGGGCTGCGCCGCGGCGAACCGGCTTTCTACAGAGAGCAGGAAGGCCGCTGCCATCAGCAACTTCACCAGCCGAGTCAGACGGCCGCTTTGCAGCAATGAATCGTTCATGTCAGCCTCGTTGAGGGTTGATTGCTAGTTGCGAAGGAGACGGATCGACTCATTGGAATGGAAAGCGGCATGTGGTGCGACCCGGAGTCCCCCGGCTTCCGCCGGGGGCTTCTCTTCGAACGGGGTGGAAAGATCTCGTGCCGTCAGTCGAGCCGATAGCCCGTCGGATACGTTGGCTTGATCAGGTCGGCCACGCGGGGCGTCTTCAGATCGGCGAGGTTCGTGACCTTCAGGTCTTTGGCGTCCCATTCGACCTTCTCGCCCCAGTCGCCCATCTCGCCGTTGGTGCCCCCCTTGGCGGCCGCCCAGACGGCGAGGTTGCCCAGCAGGATGGTCTCGGTGAGCGGGCCGGCGCGATCGATGAAGTTTGACTTGCAGATCTTCGGATCGCCG
>JBIIOL010000191.1:0-6335 GCA_044336965.1 Pirellulales bacterium
GTCGCGCGCTGGATCGCGATCCCGGTGACGCTTGTGAGCGGACGTTCCCAGCCCAGAAACACGGCAGTCGTCGAGCGATAAGCGGCAGCCCCGTTCGGGCACGCAGTTGTCGCGACCGACACCGGCTGGGAGAAGGCCGAAGCGCCGTGGGCGTTGCGAAATGCGAGTCGATAGGCGTACGCCGTGCTTGGCTCGAGATTGTAGTCCTCGTAGGAGGACGCTGCGGACGTGATCTCGGTGACGGTGGCCCACTCACGACCGCCGGTCATTCGCTCGACGATGGCCGACACACCCGGCCGGATCTCCCACGACAAGCGGACGTGGTCGCTGAATACGGTTGCGGTCAGCCCGCCAGGAACGCTCGGATAGGCGGGAGTCGCGACGCTCACCGTCACGTCATGGGAAGACGCGTATGTGTACATGGAGCCCGACCACCAATCCCAAGCCCGAGTGACGGTGCGAACGCGGAACTGATAGTTCGTATTCGGTGCAAACTCTCCCGCGACGATCATGCCGCTCCCATCGACAGGCGTGTCACCCACCGGAGCCCACGCATTCGTCGATGGGTCAAACTGCTCGATGACGTAGTTCGTTTCGCGGGACGAGCGATCGACCCAGTTCAGATCGATCCGCCCCCCATGGACCACCGTTGCCACCAGGCCATCGGGGGCGCGGAGTCGGGGCTGCGCGGTCACGATATCGCTAGGAGCAGACGTACCGGCAGCATTGACCGCGATGACGCGATAGCTGTACCACGCTAATTCCTCCGTGTGTTCATCGGTGAAGGTCGTGGTGTCGGTGGGGTTCCGCCCAACCTCCGTCCACGTGAAGTTGTCGATGCTCCGCTCGATCCGATAGTCGCTCTCACCGGCAACGTCATCCCACGAAAGCGTGATCACCGAGTCGGTCGACGATGCGGCCGTCACGCTGGTCAGAGCGGTCGGATACGCAGGCGTGGTGACGCTCACCGTCACTTCCTCGGACCATGCGCTTGGTTGCGATGACCACACAGCGGCGCAAATGCGGAACTGCAAACTGCTGTTTGGTGCAAATGATCCCGTGACGGTCATACTGCCGCTGTCGTCGTGCGGGTAACCAACCCAAGCCCAGCCGTTCGTCGACGGGTCGAACTGTTCGACGAGGTAGTTCGTTTCGCGGGAGGAGCGATCGACCCAGTTCAGATCGATCCGTCCTCCATGGACCACCGTTGCCACCACGCCATCGGGGGCACGGAGCCTGGTCTCCGTGGTGACGACGCCGCTGGGAGCGGACGCTCCGGCGTTATTGACTGCGATGACGCGATAGCTGTATTGCGATCCTTCCTCGAGACCTGCGTCGGTGAACGTCGTGGTGTCGGCGGCCCCGCGGCCGACCTCCATCCACGTGCCGTCACTACCGTACCACTCGACGTAGTCACTGCTCCGTTCGATCCGATAGTCGCTCTCACCGGCAACGTCATCCCACGAAAGCGTGATCGAAGAGTCGGTGGATGATGCGACCGTCACGCTCGTCGGAGCGGTCGGCGGAGTTGCAGGGAATGGGACGAGCGTCGCGGATGCAGCGGACGCCGCTCCGGTGCCGGCAGCGTTGACCGCCGCCAGGCGGAAGACGTAGCTCGTGCCGTTGGTGAGACCAGTCACCGTCGCGGACGTCGCCGTCGAGACTCCGTCGGCGAACACTGTCCATGTCGCCCCCGCATCGGAACTCATCTCAATCACGTAGTCGGTGATCGCGGCGCCCCCATCGGAACGTGGGGCAGCCCACGCCAGATTCACCAGACCGTCGCCGGGGACGCCCACGAGCGTTGTCGGCATTCTAGGCACCGTGCGCGGCGTGAGCGATTGTGAGGCGATTGATGCAGCCCCCGTGCCTGCGGCGTTCACGGCAGAGACGCGAAACAGGTAGCTCACGCCATTGGTGAGCCCGATGACTGTCGCGGATGTCGCCGAGGAAACGCGGTCTCTAAACGTCGCCCACGTTGCGCCAGCATCACCGCTCACCTGGATGACGTAGTCCTTGATCGCTGACCCGCCATTCCAGGACGGCGTGGACCACGTGAGGCTCACACGGCCATTGCCCGGTACACCAACGACGCCTGTCGGCTCCAGCGGTGCCGTTCGCGGAATCTGCACCGCCGACTTCGGCGTGTAGGCACCGGTGCCGGCAATGTTCACCGCGGCGATGCGGAACACGTACCTCGTGCCGTTCGATAGACCCGTCACCGTTGTCGATGTGGCCGTCGACACACCATCGTTTACGATCGACCACGTCGCGCCCGCATCGGAACTCATCTGCACGACGTAAGCGGTGATCGTCGCGCCGCCATGAGACGCCGGTGCCGCCCAGGCAAGGTGCACGAATCCATCACCGGGCGTCCCGACCAGTCCTGACGGTGCCCCGGGCACCTTGCGCGGCGTGACCGATTGCGATGCGATCGAGAAAACTCCGGTGCCGGCAGCGTTGACCGCCGCGACGCGGAACAGATATGCCGTGCCGTTGGTCAGTCCGGTGACCGTCGCGGATGTCGCCGAGGAAACACGGTCACTGAATGTCGCCCACGTTGCGCCAGTATCACCGCTCACCTGGATGACGTAGTCCTTGATCGCCGATCCGCCATTCCAGGACGGCGTTGACCACGTGAGACGCATGCGGCCATTGCCCGGCACACCAACGACGCCTGTCGGCGATCCAGGCGCTACGAGCGGGGCAGCCGCCGCGGCCAGATCCGGCTCATGCAACATCACGCCCTGCACGCTGCCGCCAGCTGGGCCGGCAAAGGCGGCGGTGTCGCCAAGGCCGGCGCCCGTGGCGACCATGTTATTGGCCGCGATCTTGTCGGGATCCCAAAATAGCGCGGCCAACAACTGCCGTTGCTCCAGCCTTTCCGGACCGCTGAGGGAGGAGGCAACTCGGGTTGCAGGGGAGGGATGACCCCCTCTGGAAAAGAATGCGGGCGCGCGGCGCCGCAGGCGACGGTTCCGGGGCATGGGATTTCTGGGGCGGCTCCCGGAGAAGCCGGGACGCCGCGTGCGTGGCGGGTGTGGATCGAGGTGTGAAATCAACGGCCGGCCGTCGTGCGAAGATGAAAAGCACGACGACGCAGAAGTCGAGGGGCGGGGAAGTTAATACGCGGAAGGAGGGGTGTCAAGCGGCTCGCGATTTTTCCGCCGCGGGCGAACGTTTTGAACGACGCCTCCAGCCCCGCTACTTCACCAGTTGCAGTTCCGCCCACGTCGTGGGGTCGTTGTCCCACGGATATTCCGGCGGCGCATAGCAGGGCACGCGGCCCAGACGGCGGTCGACGACCGCGGCAAAAAACCCCAGCCGCGGAATCTCCACCGGATCCCAGCCCGGAAGCGCCGCCGCCGTGATGAAGGCGTCGACCTCCCAGCCGTCGGGAAGCAGCCGGCTCTCCATCGGGATCGAACCGGCCGGCAGTTCGGCCGGCATCTCGCTCGTCCGCGGAATCACGGCCGGCACGGCGATCGGCTTGTCGGCCAGCCGGCCGCCCCCCGTGGGCATCAGCGCAAGCCGCCGGCAAAAACGACCGGCCCGATGGCTCTCTCCCGTGGGCCGCGTCGCGATCCACAGGTGCAGCCCATCGCTGTCTTCAGGCTTCGTCGGCTGGCACCACCGCGCTGCACCCACGCCACGGGCCGCCGCACGAACGGCGAGGCCCTCCTCGTTCCACGCGAGCGAAAGAGAGAGGACGTCGGGCACGCCGTTCACGGCAGCCAAGGACGGCAGTTTGCAGGCGTCGTCGAGATTCCAGGCGTCGGGTGGCCAGAGCGTCTTCCGCTTTCGGCAGGAAAACCGAAATCGGAACAACGCGGCGGGATTGACGAGCGGGCTCATGAGTCTCTGTAACCGTGAACTATACTACCCGCAGACGGCGCGACACTCGACCGACGAGGGTCGCCCAAGACGCCAGCGAGGAGAGCCAGAGCCGATGCGCGTGCTGTTCGTGGCCAGCGAGGCGGCCCCCTTCGCCAAGACCGGCGGGCTGGCCGACGTCGCAGGGGCCTTGCCACTGGCGCTGGCCCGGCTGGGATGCGACGTCACGGTCGTCATGCCGGCCTATCGCGAGGCGCTGACGCAGGCGGCAGCCCGTGGCATCCCCGTCGAGCCCACCGACCTCACGTTCACCGTGCCGATCGGCACCCGTGACCTCGAGGCGCGGATCTTGCGAACCCGCTTTCGCGCCGGGGAGGCCGCGTCGCCGAGCGTGCTGCTGGTGGCCAACGACGGCTGTTTCGACCGGCCCACCCTCTACGGCGGCGCCGAGGACTATCCCGACAATGCGGAGCGATTCGTCTTCTTTTCGCGCGCCGCCTTGGAGCTTGCCGGCCGGCAGGAAAAGACGTTCGACGTGATCCACTGCCACGACTGGCAGACGGGCCTCGTGCCGGCGTATCAAAAGCTGCTCTATCAGTCATGGCCGACGGTGAACCGGGCCAAGACCGTGATGACGGTGCACAACATCGCCTACCAGGGCGTGTTCTGGCACTGGGACATGCTGCTCACCGGGCTCGACTGGAAATACTTCAACTGGCAGCAGATGGAGTTTTACGGCCAGCTCAACCTGCTGAAGACGGGGCTCGTGTTCGCCGACGCCATCACCACCGTCAGCCCCACCTACGCCCGCGAGATCCAAGGGCCGGAGGGAGGCTGCGGCCTGGAGGGCGTGCTCGCGTCGCGGAGCGACGTGCTCACCGGCATCGTCAACGGCATCGACACCCACGCCTGGAATCCCCAGAGCGATCCGCACATCCCCCGGGGCTACACGGAGCAGTCGTTCGAGGATGGCCAGTATGCGGCGAAGGTGGCCCTGGCCGCACGGCTCGGCCATGCGGCCCCCGACGCCCGCCCGCTGATCGCCTTCGTGGGGCGGCTCGTCGAGCAGAAGGGAGTCGATCTGATCATCGAGCTGCTCGGCCGCATGGGAGGCACGGGGCGGGCGCACTTCGTCATACTCGGCACCGGCAACGGCGGCACGGAGGAGGAGCTCCGCCGCATGGCCGCATCGTTCCCCGGCACGATCGATGTGCTCATCGGCTTCGACGAGGGGCTCGCCCACCTCGTTCAGGCGGCCGCCGACATGACGCTCGTACCCAGCCGGTTCGAGCCCTGCGGCCTGACGCAACTCTACGCCATGCGGTACGGCTCGATCCCGATCGTGCGGGCCACCGGCGGGCTGGTCGATACGGTCGTCGACACCACGCCCGACACGCTCGCCGCCGGCACGGCCAGCGGGTTCGTGTTCGAGGCCTACGACGCCCTGGCCCTGGAGCATGCCGTGAACCGGGCCCTCGAAGCCCATGCCGACACGCCGCTGTGGCGGGGACTCGTGCAGCGGGTGATGCGGCAGGACTGGTCGTGGGACTCCAGCGCCCGCGAGTATCTCGCGCTCTACGAACGGCTGCGGTGAAGGTGGGGCATTTACGGGGGAGCCTGCGGCGCCGTCTCGCGGGACCGGATGCCACGGGATGCCGCGGGCCGATACGTACGGCATGCGTGGGCATACCGTTGAATCCCGTGGTGTCGTCGCGATCATCGCGTCGCTGCTCTTGGCTGCGGCTGCCGAGGCGGGCAATGTGTTTCATTGCCCGACCTGCGGGCCCGGTGCCGGTGGCAGCCCGTACGGCAACACCGGGTGCGGCCGGCGATATTGCGGCGAAAAGCACGAGCCGAGTTGTCCCGATCCGTGCGACGCCTGCGCGCGGTGGCGGGGATGCAACGGTGCGACGCAGGGGCCCGACATGCTCGCGCCCTGGCAACTGCCTCCCGGCCGCGGCTTCATGACGGCCGAGCAGGTCGGTTACGACACGCGGCCCTCGTGCCAGCGGTGCGAGTATCAGTTTCGCGTGCGGTGACGATCCGCGAGGAACGTGGCGGCGAACGTGATTTCGTCGCCCTTCTGCCGGCAGGCCTCCCGCAGGAGATCGACCGCGTCGCCGTCCGCGGCGAGCTCTACGAGCGACGGCAGCATGCCGCTGGTCTGCATCGGGCTGGGCATGCCCTGGTCGTTGGGCCGCTGGAGCGCCGCCCGCAGTGCCGCGGCGGGGCGGCCCAGCCGCCACAGCAGATAGACGAGCGTGTCGGCAGGCAGCGTGCCGGAGGAGCCGTCGCAGGCGGCCTCCGCGGCGGCCGTGAAATACGCGATCGCAGCGTCGGCATCGCGGCCGAGTTGGGCGGCGAAGAAAAGCCGCGACGCGTCGGCCACGTTTTCGAAGGGGGGCTCGCCCGGATACGTGACCTCCGGCGGCAGCCGACAGGCATAGACGGCCAGTTCCCACGCCTTCTCGATGACCGGTCGCTCGGTGCAGACCCGCGCG
>JBIIOL010000192.1:0-6329 GCA_044336965.1 Pirellulales bacterium
GCGGCCGGCTTCCATCCGAGGCTCGCGAGAAGTTGCCGGCCATGGGCCACCGAACGCGCCCGCAAGCCTGGCGTGCCGTGGAGCCGCTCCATCACGGCGGCAATGCTCTCCGGCTGCTCAGGATTGCACGACAGTTCCGGAATCACGAGTTCCGCCACGGACGATGTGTTCGACCCCACGACGGGCACCCCGCAGCCATGGGCTTCGAGCACCGGCAGGCCGAGACCCTCGTAGAGGGACGGAAACACCATCATCTCCGCTCGTCGCAGAATGCCAATGAGTTCTTCGTCAGACACATGGCCCGTGCAAACGACCGACTCTGAAGGGATGCCCAGCGACGTCGCGAGGCTTCGCAATGCCGCGATCCTCTCCGCCGTCAGCTTGCAGACGATGGCCAGTTGGTGGTCGGGATGCCGCCGCTGGAAATGAGCGAAGGCCCGCACCATGCCGTCCAGGTTCTTCCGCCAGTCCTCCCCGCCGATGGAGAGGGAAAAGGGCTGCCTGAGGCCGTGGCGTTCCGCGGCTCCGGCGTCACCGCCATCCTCGATGATCGCCCGCTTGCGCTGGTCGATGTCACCATAGACGCAGTGAACTCTCGCCGCATCGACTCCGGCATGAAGGATCGTGTCGCGGCGTGTCGCCTGACTGATCGCGAACAGGTGGTCATACTCACGCATCAGCCGCAGCGATTGGAGGTACGAACCGCGGGATTCCGGCGAAGGAAAATACTTATCCGGAAACAGGTGGGGAATCAGGTCGTAGACGATTCCCAGTCGATGCGGCTGATGGCGCTGGAGCCAGCGGGGATGGATGTATTCGCTGCCACGGCCAAAATCGGGCAGGAAAAAGCACGTGGTCAGCACGCTGTCGATGCGGCCGTCGAAGCCATCGGTCAGCGCCGACTCCAGCCACCACTCGCCATGCTCGGCCAGTTCACCGGTCCGCGGGGGCGGCGGCAGCCGGTCATCCCAGAGGAAAAGGTGCCGGTGCTCGGGGTACTCCCGGCACAGTTGCAGCACCAGGCTCTGACTGTAGGCGGCGATCCCGCGGTCGCCGTTCCACTGCGCCGAACGCAGATCGCTGAGAATCGTCAGGCGACGTGACATGGTAGTGCACCATTTTCTGATCGCGTTTACTTGGCGCGGCGCTGGCTGAAGGGAGCGTCGGGCCGTGATTCCACCGCCCCAGCTGAGAGCTGCAGATACTGCAATCCAACCTGCTCGCGGCAGAGAGTCTCGGCTTCCTCGACGCGACGTTCCAATGCCTCGACGCGAGACTGGAGAACCTCGAGGTGGACGATCCGCGGCTCGAGCGCCGCCAGCCGATCAACTCGAGCCGCCACCGCCGACACCCGGCCGATGCCTGTGATCTTCTTGAGCCTGCGAAACACGGGCCGCAGGCACGCTTGTTCGAACGCACGGGCCCAGGTGGTTGGGTGTGACATGGTTGGTGTCGCGGGAGGGTCCTGGAACGGGCCGCACAGAATGCCTTGGGGGGAAATACCAGAGCTCTGCTTGCCAGGAAACCCCAGTGTGTGCAGCGCCACGCGGGAATTCAGCAACCATCGCACCCGGTCGCGGCATTCACGCCCGCCCCAGAATCCCCGCATACACCTCGGCATACCCCTGGGCCGTGGCCGCCCATGAGAAGCCGGCGGCATGGTCCTTCAGCCGGGCCGCGAACGCGGGATCGGCCTGATAGCGGGCCAGACCCTCTCGATAGACCGCCGCCAGTTCCGCCGGCTCATAGCCGTCGAAGTAGAAGCCCAGATCGCCTGCAATCTCCGGCAGGCTCGTCCGCCGCGACACGAATACCGGCCTGCCGCACTGCATCGCCTCGAGCACCGGAAACCCAAACCCCTCCGTGAGCGATGGAAACAAAAATGCCGCGCAGTGCTCATAGAGCCACTGGCGATCACCGTCCGACACCTCGCCCGGCAGGATCACCCGCCCAGCCAGCCCACGCTGCGCCACCTCACGCTCCAGATGTTCCCCGTAGGGCGTCGTCTTCTTGCCGGCGATCACCAGCCGCATGTCGGGCACCCGGTCCAGGAGTCCAAAAAGAGCATGGAAATTCTTGTGCGGCAGGCAGTTGCCAATCGTGAGCACGAATGGCCCAGGCGGCACGAAGGCCGGCCGTGTGGCCGACGCCACCGGTGGAGTCGACACAGCCAAGGGCACGACGTGCATGGGACGGCTCCCCAGATCGACATGCTTCGCCACATCGTCGGCCACATAGGCCGAATCGGCCACGATGGCCACCGCCCGGTTCACCTTCCGCTGCATGTCGGCCAACTTGCGGTCGATCTCCTCGGTGCGGCCATCGGCTGGTGATTCATGGAGAAAGTTCAGGTCGTGGATCGTGAGCACGACCGGCACCCGGTCATCGAGCGGCAGATACTTCGACATCTGACTGGTGACATGCCAGAGGGCCACCGGCGGGGTGGGATGCAGCGATGTGAGCAACGGTTGGACGAGCGGCCGGTAGAGCCGTCGAAGGCCCTCCTTGTTCCAACGCGAGACGGCGATCGACTCGAAGCCGCCTTCAGGGAAATAGCGTTCGGCGCCGCTGGGTAGCAGAAACACGGGCTGGAAACGGCCCGCGGCCACCGGGAGAATCTCCCGCCCAAGGTGGAGCGAATACCGCCCCAGGCCACAGTTGATGTGGCGGAGCTTTTCGAGGTCGATGACGACGCGTGGCAGGCTCATGGGCAATGAAACGACCTGATGCCGCTGAAAACCGCCGCCATCTTCCCCACTACGGCAGCCGCTGCACAGCCCAGCCCCGGCCCACCCGACAGCATTCCCATCGCGGGCCGGGCGTCGCTGGTGGCTTGGAAGCCGGGAGGGTTCCTGCCATAGTGATGGCCCCGGACAGCCGCCCGGGCCGTACCGCTCCGGCGGCATGGTTCGCACCATCCACGCCCATCCAGGCATACCTCTCCATGAAAATCCACGAATATCAGGCCAAGGATCTGCTGCGATCGGCCGGAGTGCCGGTGCTGGCCGGCCGTGTCGCCCGCACACCCGAAGAGGCCGCCGCCGCGTTCACCGCGCTCGGTACGCCGGTGTGTGCCGTGAAGGCGCAGATCCACGCTGGCGGCCGCGGCAAGGGACAAGTCATTGGTTCCACCCAGCGGGGTGTGGAACTGGCCAAGAGCGCCGAGGACGCGGGGCGGATCGCCAAGGGCCTGCTCGGCAACACGCTCGTCACGATCCAGACCGGCCCCGAGGGGCAGGTCGTGCGACAGGTGTTCGTCGAGAGCGGCTGCGCGATCGACCGCGAACTCTACTGTGCGGTACTCGTCGACCGTCGCGTCGGCTCGCCGGTGCTCATCGCCAGCACCGCCGGCGGCATGGATATCGAAGAGGTCGCCCACAACACGCCCGAACTGATTCTCAGCGAGCCCTTCGACCCCGATCGCGGCCTCGCGAGCTACCAGGCCCGACTCTTGGCCGCAAAGCTCGGCCTGCCCACGGCCAGCTGGCGGCACGCCGAGGCGTTTTTCCGCAAGCTCTGCGCGGCGTTCGTGTCGCTCGATGCGTCGCTGCTCGAGATCAATCCGCTGGTGCTCACGAAAGATGGCACGCTCGTCGCCCTCGATGCCAAGATGACGTTCGACGACAATGCGCTCTTTCGCCACAAAGACGTGACCGCGCTTCGCGACGAGGCGGAGGAAGAGCCTGCCGAGACGCGGGCCGCTGCCGCCGGCCTCTCCTACGTGAAGCTCAACGGCACGATCGGCTGCCTGGTCAATGGCGCCGGCCTCGCCATGAGCACCATGGATCTCGTGAAATACCACGGCGGCGAGCCGGCCAACTTCCTCGACGTGGGCGGCGGCGCCGACGTGAATCAGGTGACCGAGGCCTTTCGCATCATCCTCTCCGATCCCCATGTGAAGGCGATCCTCGTCAACATCTTTGGCGGCATCATGCGATGCACGACGATCGCGAGCGCCATCGTCGAGGCCTCGAAAACCGTCGGCTTCACCGTGCCACTGGTCGTGCGGCTTGAGGGCACCGAGGTGGAGGAGGGGAAGAAGATCCTCGCCAACAGCGGCACCGCGATCATCACCGCCGACGGCCTGACCGACGCCGCCAAGAAGGTGGTCGCCGCCGCCAGCGCCGTCTAGCAACGCCGTCTAGGGCGAACCCACCACTGCTTGTCCACACGTTCCCGTCCCGTTTTTGAAAGCCTCCCATGAGCATTCTCGTCAATCGCGATACCCGCGTCATCTGTCAGGGCATCACCGGCAAGGTGGGTGAGTTCCACACCCGCGGCTGTCTCGAATACGGCACGCGGATGGTGGGCGGCGTGACGCCCGGCAAGGCTGGCGAAACCGTCGTCGGGCTGCCGGTCTTCAATACTGTCGCCGAGGCCCGCGACGCGACCGGCGCCAACGCCACGATGATCTTCGTACCGCCGGCCTTCGCGGCCGATGCGATCCTCGAGGCGGTCGGTGCCGGCATCGAACTGGTGATCGCGATCACCGAAGGCATCCCGGTGCTCGACATGGCCCGCGTGATGCCGGTGGTCAAAGCCTCGAAGAGCCGGCTGATCGGCCCCAACTGCCCGGGCGTGATCACGCCTGGCCAGTGCAAGATCGGCATCATGCCCGGCTACATCCACACGCCCGGACACGTTGGCGTGATGAGCCGTTCCGGCACACTCACCTACGAAGCGGTCTGGCAGCTCACGCAGCTCGGCCATGGCCAGAGCACGTGCGTCGGCCTGGGCGGCGATCCGCTCGTGGGCTCGAGCTTCATCGACATCCTCACGCTGTTCCAGGCAGATCCCGACACCCATGCCATCCTGATGATGGGTGAGATCGGCGGCTCCGCCGAAGAAGAGGCCGCGGCATTCGTGAAGCAGCACGTCACCAAGCCGGTGGCCGCGTTCATCGCCGGTCGCACCGCGCCGCCGGGCAAGCGCATGGGCCACGCGGGCGCCATCATCTCCGGCGGCAAGGGAACGGCAGAGGCCAAACTCGAGGCGCTGCGGGATGCCGGGATCGAGATCGCTGAAAGCCCGGCCGACATGGGGCAGGCGCTGGTGCGCGCGATCAAGCGGCGGGGCTAGCTTGAGCCAACAGCGGTTGGGTGGTTGAGGCCGCCGGGGGCCTGACGGCATGGCAGGAAGCCATGCGCAGTACCTGCGACCTGCGGTCGCCGAGAAAAAAACGACACGACGTCGTGTTTTTCGTGAAACAGGATACGCCGACTCGCTTCGGCTTCCCCCGACCCCCGGCTCCCGTATGCCTGCCAATTGCGCCGCATGGTGTTCCTGCCCCGCCTTCCAGGCCTTTGTGGAAAAGAAGGGTGACTGATCTACACTACTGCCATGAACGTAAGCCTCTTCATCCCCTGCTTCGTTGATCAGATGACCCCACAGGTGGGGATGGCGGTGGCCCGCGTGCTCGAGCGACTTGGTCACACGGTCGAGTTTCGCTCCGCGCAGACCTGCTGCGGCCAGCCGAGCTTCAACTCGGGCTACTGGGACGAGGCCCGCGCCGTCGCCATCCACGCGATTGAAGTCTTCGCCGGGGCCGAGGCGGTGGTGGGGCCCAGCGGCTCCTGCGTGGCGATGATGCGGGTGTTCTATCCGGAGCTGCTCGAGGGCACTCCCCACGAGACGGCCGCCCTCGATCTGGCCGCGCGAACCTTCGAATTCGGTGAGTTTCTGGTCAAGAAGCTGGGCGTGACCGACGTGGGCGCGCGGTTCCCCCATCGCGTCACCTACCATGACGGCTGCCACGGCCTCCGCGAACTGCGGGTCAAGGACGAGCCGCGGCAACTGCTGCGGGCCGTCCGCGACCTCGAACTCGTCGAGTGCGACGAGCCGGAGAGTTGCTGCGGCTTCGGCGGACTCTTCAGTGTGAAGTTTCCCATGATCTCCACGGCGATGGCAGAGGTGAAGGGCGGCTCGCTCGCCCGCACCGACTGCGACTACATCGTGTCGAGCGATCCGAGCTGCCAGCTGCAGCTCGACGGCTGGCTGGCACGCAACGGTCGGAAAGCCCGCACCGTCCACCTTGCCGAGGTGCTCGCCGGCATGGTCGAGGACCGCTAGACGCGACGCCGGGCAAACGGGCTTATTTCGCCGGCGGGCTGCCGGTATCGGCTGCTGGCGCATTCTCGGCCGCCGACGGCTCTTTCGCTGCAGGCACGGCCATCACTTCGTCGAGGGTGACGATCGAAATCACCTGTCGGCCCCAGGCATGCAGCCGGTATCGCTCGAGCAGGCCAATATCCCGCTTGCCGTTTGCGTTGGGGTCGTTGACTACCAGCCTGGCAGTGAAGGCCTTGTCGCGGTCGGTATCGAGGTAGGGC
>JBIIOL010000193.1:0-6327 GCA_044336965.1 Pirellulales bacterium
GCTGGACTGGGTCGCGGAAACAAACCGCGATTGCCAGTAGGCCACAAAGAGCAGGAAGGCCGACTTGACGGCATAGACCCCAAGGAGAAAGAGGAGCACCAGCAGAGTCAGGTGGTTGGCCGACGGATTGCCCAGCCATTCGAGCCAGGCGGCCAACCTGGGAGACGGTTCGCTGCTCCCGCGGGTCATGAATGCCAGTGCGGGCACGACCAGGCCGACGCTGAACGTTTCCAGCACGGTGCCCATCAGCACCAGCGCGAAGAGCCCCATCCCAGCGCGGCGTTGCCGGGGCAGCAGGATCGACCAGATTTGCCGGGCGGTGGACATCGTGCATTCAGCGTAATCAAAAATTGTGGAAAAGCGTGCGTTTCGCCAAAAATTGGCCAAAATGCGCGGTCGTTCGGCGTTCCCGGCTTGCGATCCCCCGGCTTGCGCCGGGGGCTTTTATGCGGGCATAGAAGCCCGGAGCGCGAGCGATGGGATGTGCGTCGGCTTGCGATCCCCCGGCTTGCGCCGGGGGCTTTTATGCGGGCTGGCCGCGGCCGGCGTCTATTTAGAAAGCCACCATGAACTGCGTCTGGATGGCGGTGCCCGTGGAACCGGCTCGGTAGGGATAGAGAATGTTCTGCGCCGGGTTGCGGTTCAAATGGAGGGCCTCGAGCGTGAACCGGGCCTGACGCGACTGGTTCACATACCAGTTGAAGCCGCCGCCATATTCCTGGCCCGTGCCGTAGGGACCGGTCACCACGCTCGAGCGGGCGTAGACCTCGTAGGTCCGCGGCACGAAGCACCACGAGAGATAGCCCTGGCCACCGTGGTCGAAGATGCTCGACCGCGCGAATGGGCCGGTGCCCTGAAAGCCGTTGAGCGTGCGGAAATAGTATTCGAAGTTGGCAGCCCAGCCGCGGTATTTCCAGCCGGCGTCGACGGTGGCGAGATAGTAGCGAAACTGTTCGACGCGGGAGCCTCGACCGAGGGCACCGGGCAGTGCCAACGCGGTGCCGTCGGAGAGTCGAACGATCGTGTCTTCCGGATTGAGGCCCAGGAAGCCGAGCGCGTACGTGCGGCCGTAGACGCCACTGGTGCCCAGTCGGACGGCGGCCTCCTCGTGTTGCTCCATGTCGCCGTAGCCGAAGCCGAAGGGCGAGAGCGGCTCCCACCATGTGTTGCCCGCCCAGGCCATCGAGGTGCCGCGGCGGAGAACACCCGACGTGCCCCCGTCGATCGCGTTCCAGACTCCCGCCTGGTAGTGAACGGTGTTGTCGAGCAACGATCCGGTCGCCGCGGCGCCCGGACTGAAGCCGGGTCGGAAGAACGTGTTGGCCATGCTGCGATCGACGCCGAGATTCCAGGGCGAGGCAGAGAGCCACTCGCGGGATCCCGGAACCTGCGTCACGCCGGCGCCGAGCGTGGCGGCCTCGCTGAACTTCCAGCCCGCCATGCCGATGGGCACGACGCCGGACCGCACGCCGGCGTCGGAGGTGCCGAAGAAGGCGAAGTTGTAGATCAGCCGTTCGTCGACTACGTGGCCTGTGAAGGAGATCAGGAAGCGGTTCAAGTTGAACGTGTTGATGTTGTTGATCGGTCGCACCACGCCCCGGGAGTCGGTCCACGTGGTCGCACCACGGGCGAACTCGAGCCAACGCAGCTGCATGTAGCCACCGAGCGCCGCTGCAAACGGAAAGTCGCCGCTGCGGGGGGCTTCCTTGTAGAGCAGCAGGCCGCGGGGCGGCGCGAAGTCGGTGGCGGGGATGTATCGCGGGCGGGGAATGCCACCGAGGCGGGCCTCGACGGCCCGGTCGATCTCCTGACGGATTTCCTCAGGGCTGAGCGATGTCTCGACGCTGAGCGATGTCTCGGGTGCCGGAATCGACTCGACGACAGCATCCTCTGATGGTTCCGGGGCGTCGAACGCGTCGCCCGGAATGACATCCTCAACGGCCTGCCCTCCGGAGACGGGATCGATCACCAGTTGGGCGAAGGCGGAGCTTCCAGACACCGTCAGAGCAACCGCGCACGTGAGCCAGCGCAGCCACTGCCAGCGGCCGCCAGACCATGCGTTCGTGCGTGGATGCCGAGGCATAGAGAGGCCGGATCTCAAGAGAGCGGGGGGAATCAACCTCCATCAAAATCGGGTCCGGACATGCCGGTTATGCAGGTTTTTCTGGCTCGGCAGTTTGGGCAAGCCAGGCCGTTCGTGCGGATTTCAAGCATTGTGCCGGATGTGCCGATTGTATTGGGGGCATGCCTGGTAGCCGACCCGATCGTCGGGAGGCACCACTCCTGGGGCGGCCAGGTCTGACCGGATCAACCGGAGGACGCACTTCAAGGGGACAACCCCGTGAGTCAGTTGCGTCGTCGCCTTGTCATCGCTCAGCCAGGGCGTCTGTCCTGGCGGCTGTTTTTGATTGCGCTGGTCTTGGTTGCGCGGGTCTTGGTTGCGCTGGTCTTCACAGCCGTTGGCACCGCTGCCGCTGCCGAACTCTTCGAGGGTGGGAGTGCCCCCTTGGAGATTCCGGCCGGGTCAGGCGGCGCGACGGCTGAGCCAGCCATAGCCGAATTGCCTGCGCCGCGAGAGATGCCCACGGACATCGCGGCAGAACTCAGGCGGTTGCAGAAGCAGATCGACGAACTGCAAGCCGCCAAGAACGCCGCTCAGGGGGCTGATAACGCACCACCCAAAACCGACCGTCTCTCCTCCGTCGAGAAAAGTCTGGGCAAGCTTGTCGACGCAAGCGACAAGAAGAACAGGGAAGACGCCAAGAAGCCGTCGTTTGTCTTCAGCGGCCAGGTGCAGGCGGATGAGGTCTGGTTTGGACAGGATGCCGCCAGCCGCGCCGACGTGGGCGACCTTCAGGACGGCGTGCAGTTCCGCCGGCTCCGCATCGGCGCCCGCGGTACCAGTTTCGAGGTGCTCGAATACTCGCTCGGCGTCGACTTCGCGCTGGCCAACCAGCCCAGCTACCTCGACAACTACCTCGAATGGAAGGAATTGCCTTTACTGCAAAACATCAGGGCTGGCCACTACTTCGAGCCCTTCTCGCTCGAACGCGTCACGCAGAACCGCAACAACACGTTCATGGAGCGGTCGCTGGTCGATACGTTCGCCCCGGCGCGGAACATGGGGGTGATGACCTACGGCAACACGGAGAACGAACTGGCCACTTGGGCCATCGGCACGTTTCGCACCAACAGCGACAACGTCGGAAACGACTCGTTCGACAGCGGTCAGGCCCTGACGATGCGGGGCACGTGGCTGCCCTGGTGGGACGAGCCGAGCGACGGCCGGTTCTACATGCACCTGGGCGCGGCCTACAGCTACCGCAAGGCCTTTCAGAACCAGGTCCGCTTCAGGAACACTCCGGAAATCCGCAAGCAGCAGCCGACCAACACGTTCGGTCCCGTGGGGCCGCCGAGCCCCAGCAACTACATCAACGGCCAGCCGGGACCGTTCGCTCCGATCTTCGTCGATACCGGCAACATCAAGGCCGACGACTTCCAGCTCTTCGACCCCGAGTTTGCCCTGATCCTCGGGCCCCTCTCGCTGCAGTCGGAATATGCGTTCGCCTTCGTGGATCAATCTGGTGGTCCGCCGCTCTTCTTCAACGGCTACATGGCCCAGGTGAGCTACTTCCTCACCGGCGAGCACCGCCCATACGACCGCAAGCAGGGCATCCACAAGCGGCTTGAGCCGTTCGAGGACTTCTTCCGCGTGCGGACGAAGTCGCAGGGCGTTCAGAACGGCCTTGGGGCCTGGGAGGTCGCGGCCCGATTCTCCAACATCGTGCTCAACGACAAGAACGTGAAGGGCAACAACCTGACCGACTTCACCATCGGCCTCAACTGGTATCTCAACCCCTACACGCGTTGGAAGTTCAACTACATCCGCGCCTTCCTCGAGGACGAGCGCAATGGAAACAGCCTCACCGATGCATACGGCACGCGGATCGACTTCGACTTTTGAGGGCACCATGCGGTTTCACGCCATCATCGCGGCACTGATCCTGAGCCTCATCCCGAGTCTGATGTTGGCCAGCGACCTTTCTGTCGCGGCCGATGCCGTCGTTGCCACGGTGCCGGAAGCGCTTGTGCCGGTGGATGAGGCCGCGGCGGGCGACGTGGACAAAAAAGCCACGAAGCAGGACGGCGAGAAGAAGGCGACGGATGGCAAAGACAAAGCCAAAGACGGAAAGGACAAGGGGAAGGACAAGGACGAGTCTCCCAAGTGCATGCACTGCGGTGCCCGGTGCGGCCTCGAGGCGGTGTGCGTGTGTGAGTGCGGCACGAAGAAGAAACCCAAGACCGAATACGAGGCAAAGTGCAACCCGATCTGTGTGCCCCGCTGCAGCGGCCTGCCGTGGCCCTTCTCGCGCTGCCGCCACGGAGGCGGATGCACCGATTGCCAGTCCGACGCATGCCGGTCCTGGGTGCGGCAACGCAAGACGCTCGTCAAGGAGACAAAGGACGAGGAGGTTTCCGTGATCGAGCGGAAGGTGAAGTACGTCTGCTGCCAGTGTTCAGCCACCGGCAAGACCGGCTGCTGCGGCGGCGAGCCGGCCGAGCATGGCGGCTGGTGGCCTCACTGGCTGCGATGGTAGGGGCCTCAGTCTGCACCGACCCGTATCGGAGCGAGAAAGACTCAGTCGAGTGGATTCCAGACTCGATCGAATCCGACGTCGGTAAAATCCTTGACGTTGGCCGTGGCGAATTCCCGGACGCCCTGATCGACGAGAACCATGGCTGTGCGCAGGTCGATGATCTTGCGCCGCGGAAAGTCATGGTATCCCGCTCTCTTCCACAAAGCATCGTGAATCCGCAGTGAACTGCTGGGCCATCCCAAGACCATCCATCGCGGATGGCTGCGATAGGAAGCGATCAGCCCAGTGGCCTCATCAGGATTCAATGGTCGCTTCAGGACCGCAGGATTTCGCACCAGCAGATACAGTTCGACGAGAATGAACTCAGATATGGCCACGTCGCTGCGATCGACCAGGCCGCTGAGAAAGTCTTCGGCCCGACGCTGCTCCGGACAGTCTTCGTTTGCGGCGTAGAGCAGGATGTTGGCGTCGATCGAAATCATCGCGGCCACTTTCCAGGCGATGGTCTCGAGGACCGCTTACCGAATCGACTTTGTCTGACCAAGATCGTCGCGGGCGATCGTGTGGAGTTCCGACGCCGACAGCCCCTTCCAGCCGGCAGGCCGGATTTTTGGCACTTTCCACGCGTCGGGACGTTCCGACGCCGATGGGTAGCGCTCGAACATCTGTTCGACGGCCCGGCGGAACGTTTCCGCCAGCGACCACTCCCGCTGCTCGGCGAATGCCTTCACCCGCCGATAGAGCTCGTCAGGCAGTTGAATCTGCGTCTTGATCATAATGGAGATTTTACGTCTCCATCGTTTTTTCGTCAATGAGATTTCAGGCTGACAACGCCCGCTCGGTCGTCGTGCCCGGCGGAGGGTAGAGGCGAATGCCACTGCCTGACGCACCTAAACGCAAACACGCCAAAAAAAGTTGCGAATGCGTCAGGATGTCGTGCGATGTTGTACAACGATCGACTCTCATGAGGCCGTCCCGCAATCTCGCCGCGCAGCCCCTCGTCGCCGTGCTCGTGCCGGCGAGTACCGGCTGGGGCCGCAGCATCATCAAGGGCGTGGCTGCCTTCGCCAACCGACATGGCCCCTGGCACCTGCACGTGGCCCCTGAGGGGGAGCAAAAGACGCTGCCGCACGGCTGGCAGGGTGATGGCATCATCGCGCGGGTCTCGACACCGGCGGTCGCGAGATCGCTGCTCGGCATCGGCTGCCCGGTGGTGAACGTCTCTGGAATCACGCTCGAGGGAGTCAGCCAGCGGATGCCCCGTGTATTCAACGACCTGCAGGCCACTGGTGAGATGGCGGCCCGGCATTTTCTCGACCGCGGATTCAGCACCTTCGCCTACGTGGGCCCACCGAAACTGGCCTACGTGCGCGAGCATCAGGAAGCCTTCGCAGCCGCACTCGGTCGGGCTGGCCACTCGTGCCATGCGCTCGGGCTGAACCCCGGCCTTGAGACGGCAGGCCGGCCTAGCCGACTGATCGAATGGCTCAGATCGCTCCCCAAGCCGGTGGGAGTGCTGACATGGGCCAACGTCCAGGGCAGGGCGGTGATCGACGCCTGCCGCAGGGCCGGGCTGCTCGTCCCCGAGGACGTGTCGGTGCTCAGCGGCGTGGATGCCCCCCCCTCTGCGAATGCTGCATGCCGCATCTGTCGGCAATCACGGTCGCTGCTGAGCAGATCGGCGAGCAGGCAGCCGAATTGCTGCAGTTGATGATCGAACGCAAGCCTC
>JBIIOL010000194.1:0-6273 GCA_044336965.1 Pirellulales bacterium
CTGCGGGCTGTGGATCCGTTCGAGCCAGCGGGCCTCGTCGGTGGCCCAGGCCATCCGCACGTCCCGGTGGGACGACGCCCTGTCGCTCGCCCCAAACAGCGTCGCTGCCCTGGTGGGCCGGGCCCGCGCCAAGCTCGCGGCGAGGCCGCCCGATATCGACGGGGCGTTTGCCGACTTGGAACGGGCAGAGAAGCTATCCCCTGGATCGGCCGACGTGAAGGTGGCCCTCGGCACCGCGCATGCGACCCGCGCGACCGACCACGCCCGCGGCGACCAGCTCGCAGAAGCAGCCCAGGGTCTCGCCGAAGCGGTTGGGCTGAATGGCGACGCGCAGGCGATCGCCGCCGCCCGCGTGGCGATCGTCGCGGCCTGGCTAGAGCGTGCGGACAAGGCGATCGACAAAAACGACGCATCGCTTGTGCAGATCGCATGCGACGCGGCATTGAAGGCAGGGGCCAAGGCCGACGCGGTAAGCGAGCCCCGAGCCCGCGGGATGATCATGGAGGCGCTTCGGATGTGGGACCGCGGTGAGTCGAAAACGGCCATGGAGAAGGTCATCGCGGCGATCGAAACCAATGCCTCGGCAGGCATCGAGGCACTCAGGTCGTCAAAGTTGGACGACCTTCGAAAACACGTGGTCAACGAATATAGGAAGCAGTTCGATGCATCTGTCGCAAAGGATGCGTGGACGGAGGCGATGGTGGCAAGCACGGTGGCTGCACAAATCGATCCAGAGGCGGCATCTTGGTTGAAGTTGAGCCTGACAGCCGACAAACTGCGAGGGCTGTCACCAACCACGCTCGCGACGCTTTCACCAGCCTTGCTCGCGGCGCTCCCGGCAGCCACGCTCTCTTCACTGCCACCGGACACAATTCGGGCACTCCCGTCGGTTCGTAACTCGCTTGGTGTTGAACTGCGGCTTCTTCCTGCGGGGTCGTTCACGATGGGCGATGCGGCGGCAGGCTGGGGTAATAAGCCGCATCGTGTGACGCTGACACGGCCCTTCTACATGGGCGTTCACGAGTTGACGAACGCCCAGTGGAAGCGAGTCATGGGAAGTGTTCCGAGTAATTGGAAAGACGGCGACCAACCTGTGGAGAATGTGAGCTGGGAGGATGCAGTGGAGTTTTGCGGGAAACTTTCCGCGTTGCCCGAGGAGCGTACGGCGGGGCGTGTGTATCGTCTTCCGACCGAGGCGGAGTGGGAGTATGCGTGTCGGGCGGGGACAACGACGCAGTATTCGTTTGGGGACGATGAGGCACGTCTTGGCGACTACGGCTGGTTTAATAGAAACTCGGGCAGTAAGACGCATGCGGTGGGTCAGAAGATGCCGAATGCGTGGGGACTCTACGACATGCATGGGAATGTGTGGGAGTGGTGCAGCGACTGGTATGGGTCATATTCAGATGGGGCAGTGACAAACCCGCAAGGTCTGTCGTCTGGCTCGAACCGTGTCAACCGGGGCGGCAGCTGGGACAACTCCGCCGGGCTCTGCTGGTCGGCGTACCGCGTCAGGCTCAACCCGTCGCTCCGCAACTACAACCTGGGCTTCCGCCTTGCCCTGAGTCCGTCTGGGGCCGAGTCGCCGGAGGCGGGCAAGTGAGCGGAGCGAGGCTCGGAGGGAGCAAGCGGATGCAAGCGACCGGAATCGCTGCGGCGGAGCAGTTGCGTATCTGGCAAAGTAGTGACTTCGGAAATGGGGACGGGAGCGACTTTTGCTGCGGGGCATTCCCCGGCAGGGATTGGAATTCGCTCCCGTCCCCGATTAACCCGACCCGCCAACGACCGAACTGGCCGACGTGGGCGGTCAGTGCTATCCGACTTGGAGGCAGGTGTCGCCCGCTGCGTTCTGTCCCGTGATAGGGTTGGCCCTCATTCGGTGTTCGCGATCAATTCCTGCTTCGCGATCAACGCCTGCAATAGCACAGTCGCCAACTGCAGCACTTGTCCTCCCAGCGCATCGTGAGCAAGAGCGGCCTCCGGCCCTTGCCCGAAATGCAGACCGCTCGGCGTGAGAAAAGACAAACGCACTGAACCGAGTGGAGGCGGCGCGGGTCGCGGCTGCTCATACGGGCCAAGCTGTAGGACTACCTGCTGCGATGCCGAAAGCAACTGATCAATGGCAGAGTCAAGAGACGTGTCTGGATGCTGCCAAATAATGCTTGCGCCTGAGTAGTTGTAGTAGCGTGCAGTGTGATTTGGGTAAGCGGCAAGCAAGTCGAGACCCTCCGGCATGGCGACCTCGACGACGACACCCAATACCTGTTTGGCTGCATCTGTTGACGGCTGCTGCCCGTGCTGGCGGAGGAAGTGCCAGGCCTGCAAATACTCGCGCGGCTCAAGTCCGGGACGCTGAAGAATCTGCCGCCAGCAGGCGATGGCTTCACCCTCCCGCCCGCTGGAAAGATGCGAACGCGCCAGAATGAACGCACTCTCAGGGAAAGTCTCGGAGAAAAAGCCGTCGGGCGGCCACTGGTCGAGGGGATAGTCGCCGAACAACGTGTCGCGCATCGGATTGGGCGTAGCCTCTTTACTCTTTCCGAGCGTCAGGTACTTGCGCTCACGTCGGCGATCCGTGTAACCCATGGCAATCATGAGAACACCACCACTGATACCGGTCGCCAAAATGCCCCATTTCCCGATCATCAGGTACAAGACGAGCAGGACGCGCAGCACGAGTGAACTTGGCGGGGGAAGCTTGCCTTGCCCCTCGCAATACGAGCAGTACGCAAATGCCAGCAGGGCGGCCGCTATGAGGCCACATCCGCCCAGTACGAGAGACTTCCATGAACCGTTTGGCATCGATGCCCCGCTGCTTTAAGCGAAAGAAATGAATGGACTGCTTCGCAGTGAGATGCCAGTCTTTCGTGAGAACCTTACGCGAGTGACGTTGTCCCGAGGGGTGCCTGCCGGATCGTCGGCTATGCAGTCCAGGCTGGTATCACCCGGTCACCAACTTCCGCTGGCACCGGAGCCGGAGGAGTAGCCGCCGCTCGATGATGAACTTGACGATGATGACGAAGACGACCACATCGACGAGTTGTGTTCCTGCTCCCGTGGAATGACGCGCGTGCTGCGGGCCGAGTGGCCGCATTGCGCGCACCGTTCCACGATCTCCTCCAGACCGCTGCTGAATGACGTGGGCGAGTGGATGCGGTTAACGGTTTGGGACTTGGTCGCAAACCCGCAGGCAGGGCAACGTCCATACGCGGTGAAGAATGCGCCGTGGCGAACTTTCGTGACCTGCGGGCACGTCGGGCACGTCCAGACGTCGTAGTCAACGCTCCCGAGTCGCTCTTCGGTTCGTTCGCCATCGGCGAGGAGGCTGTCTTCGGCAGTCCCGCCGAGGCGAACCATGTCGATGCGACAGATGGGACACGTGCGGGGGCGGTTCCGCCAATAACGGCGGGCGAGGTACCAGGTGAGACACGCTCCCCCGGCGGACCCGCCTCCGAAGATCGCGACAGGGAGGATCCCGGTGGTCGCCGCTGGTTGCTCGGCCGGTCGGAGGCGTGGGATGGGCCGCGGCTCGGGAACCGTGTTCGGCCCGACGGCCGACGCGTCGTTCTGCGGTTGCTCGCCGGCGGCGCCGAGGATCTCCGTGGCGCACGCCAGCGCCCCTTTGCGGATGGCCGTCGCCGGCCGTCCCTTCCGAAACTCCGGCACCATTATCTCGCTCATGATCCGCGCGCTTGCCGCGACCTGTTCGGGGGAGTCGATGCCGGCGCCGAGGATAATCTCAGCCTTGCGGTCGTCGGCCGCCACCAGGATCAGGAGGCCATCGTTGCGTCGAGCCATGCCCAACTGCCAGCGGTTGAACAGTTCGGTCGCAAAGGCACGGTGCGGACGGCCGTTCGTGGTGGGGATCACGACGACCACCATGTCGGCGCCGGAAGTCTGCCTGATGCCCGCCGCCATTCGTTCGATCCGATCCGCATCCTCCGCCGCGAGAAGGCCGACATCATCGACCACATGGCCGGCGGGACGGGGGCCGTCGATCGATGCGGCCCGGGCCGCCGGGAGCAGGACGGCCCCGGTCAGGGCCAAGCATACGGATGACACCAGCAATCCCCGCAGTCTCAGGAAATGTCGCTGCATTTCGGTGGTCTGCATTGGCACCTCCATTTTCTGGTCTCCATAAAGAACGGCGAAAACGCGGACCGATCCGGACGCTGCCCCGGGCTCGGAAATGGGGACGGGAGCGACTTTGCAGCGGGGCATTCCACGGCAGGGATTGGAATTCGCTCCCGTCCCGGACTATCCGGTAGGATGCTGCCACCCACGAGGAGGAGGACGGCTCTTTCCCTGGTCAAGGAGCCGCGATCTACCGGCAACAATACTTGAATCAATAGGATCGCTTTATGCGTGCGAGCATCGGAGCGGTGGCGGTCATTGGAATCACCCTGCTGTTTTCTGAAGCAACCGCTGCGCCGCCCAAAACATTGCACCAGAAATTACAGGGAGTGTGGTCGCGCTCAAATTATGATGTCACATACAAGATCGAGGGGAACAAATGTCTTCAAGTGAAAAAGAATCAGCCACTGAAAATATTTGCTAGTGGGATTCTTGTGTTTCCGGTGGGTAAGGATTACGCGGAGGTAAAATTCGACAACGGATACACGCTTTGGTGGTTCTCGGCGGGTAATGACACTGCGGCTTCCGATGACTTTGATCCGAACGGTGTCCTCGCTGGAACTGGTAACGTCTACTACCGTGTTAAAGAGTGAATGCTGTCGAGACTGCGCACGGCTCTCGATGAAGTCGCCGTCGCGCTGTCATCTGCGTTCGCTGCATCATGGGGTTGGTTCAGCTCCGGCGCCGCGTTCGCCGCCGCAGAGCAGGCCGGGAGGACTGTACGGCGTGGGCGATCGTGGCGTTGGTGATTTCCTCCGGGCTGGCCGACATCGAGGCGATGCGGCCCAATCCAGCCCGACCAGCCCAGTTGGTGCCTCGCGCGTTGCGATCTGCTCGGCTGACGCTTGCCGAAGTGCCGTCGGCCGACCTATCCTTTTCTCCATGAGCGCCTCCGAACAGCAACCGCGGTCTCGCTCGTTGCAAGGGGTTTCGATCGACCGCGCCCGCGGTGTCACGCTCGTCGAGCTGCTGGTGGTCATCTCCATCACAGCAACGCTTGTCGCCCTGCTTCTTCCAGCCGTCCAGTCGGCAAGGGCTGGAGCACGTCGCACGACATGCGCGAGCCACCTTCGGCAGATTGCCCTGGCGACAGCCGGATTCGAAACTGCCGAGCGGCGACTCCCAATTGGTTTTCTCGGGCCTTGGGACAAAAATGGAAACGGCTTCGACGACGAGGCCGAAGCCCCGCCCACATGGCAGTGGGACTTTTCGAATGTCGGGTTCCTCCCGGTGTTACTCCCCTTCTTCGAAGAAAGTGGCATCCATTCCAGGCTCGACCCGCATCTTCTCCGGCAACACACGAAGAAGTCGGCTGGAGGTTCGTACTACGGCTATTGGACGGTGCCCGACACGTATGCCGCGGCACGCACGCCCATGGCCGTCCTGCGATGCCCAGCCGCGATTTCTGCCGAGCAGCATATCGTCATCGATACGTCCTTCACGTATGAGTCGTCATCAGGTCCCGTGGTGGCGATTCTTGGACGGCCAGAAAAAGATCTGGGGCCTTCAAACTACGTGGGCGTATCCGGTGCGTATGGCAATACGCCGATGGGAAAACAATTGGCGGGCGTTTTCGTCAATCGTCAAGCGAGACGAATCCCCCAGATTCTGGATGGGACATCCAAAACCCTCATGCTGGGTGAAAATGCTGCGGCGATCGGCTGGATTGGAGCCGCCGGCTGGCCGGTCATGAACGGTCTCGGCACTGAACCGATGTTTGATCCCCCAAAGTTCAACAGCGGCCATGGCAACGTCGTGATGTTCACCACCGTCGATGGAGCTGTACGGCCAGTCGAAACAGACATCGAGCAGTCGGTTCTCAATGCGCTGGCCGGCATCGCCGATGGAGAAGTCATCCGGGACTGATAGCGCGAGCGGTCGATCGGAGGGCCCGGCTCGCTCGGCGGCGGGGGGTGGGTGGCTCAGGGCAGCCGAGTGACGATCCGACTGATCGTATCGGAGTGACCGATCTCCGCGCCGTCGACGATTACCCGCAGGCCGGGGCCGAGGCCGTAGCGGTCGCCGGTCTCATCCCACAGGATCGTCATCCGTCGCCCCTGGTAGGTGATGCGATCGATGCCGAACCACCGCCAGTCCCGTGGCAGTGCCGGCTCCACCTCGACCGTCGTGTCGGGATTT